>JAUYHF010000006.1 GCA_030690165.1 Deltaproteobacteria bacterium
TATTTTTAATTATATTGAAATATTCTATAATCGAAAGAGACGTCACTCAACACTGGGGTATCTTTCTCCAGTATCTTATGAGCTCGAATCTATGGTAGCCTAACCTAACTTAGTGTCCTTAAATTCGGGGGAAGTCCAAAACATATAAAGGATAATGAAATAATCTTATCATTAACTGGAATAATTTTTGAGTTGCTGGGTGGATTGCCAGATTATAGCCAAAGAAAAATATTAAATAGAAACAATGATTACTCGCTTGATAGATTTAGAGAACTGAAATACTATCAGGCTCCATACCATAAAATGAGAACTATTTTAGAAGCTTCACGATATAAACCATTTTGTGATTATCATAAACATGAAGATTTACAAGAAACTTACTATACAAATTACAACGGTGATTCAAAAGGCTTTATTGAATGGTATAAGAAAAATTACCCTGAAGTATATATGAAAATATTTTAAATATTACATAACAAAAAAATCCAGCGGACGCGGAATAAGCGCGGTGTAATTTTGATCACACTGATTCCCTGCGCCGCTGATTTAGAACATTCTCCCTTCGCTTCGCTCAGGGAGAATGCGGAGTTAGGCCATGCAAAAAGATACATCTCCAATCGGTGAAATATGATATACTAAAATAAAACTAATATCTTATATGGAGGTAAACATGATAAAGAGCGAGGAACTTTTTGACGAAGCAGTTTCGCTGCCAGTCGAGATAAGGGCACAACTTGTAGATAAGCTTCTCCGAAGCCTTCATCCCGTTCAAAAAGAAATAGACAAATTGTGGGCAGCGGAGGCAGAAAAAAGGGTTGAAGAAATAAAAAGTGGCAAAGTAAAAACAATACCAGGTGATGAAGTATTTAAAAAAATACTTGGCAGGTAAATCTCTTGAATTATTCTTTCCATCCCGATGCTGAAAAGGAGTTAAATGAAGCTATCACTTATTATAACGAGTGCCAAAATGGGCTTGGAGCGGATGCGGTGAAACCGCCCTGCTGATTTTCGGCGTTAATTCAGTTTCACTGCCTCATCTATCAGCATCACAGGGATATCATCCTTTATTGGATAGACAAGCTTGCACACATCGCATATAAGCCCATCCCCTTTTTCTGTTAATTTTATATCGCCCTTGCACTTTGGACATGCAAGGATATCAAGCAATTCCTTATCAATGGCCATATATACCTCCCGTAAGGTTAACGTCAAAGTGTCAGAGAGTCATAGTTTTTACCCTGATACTCTGATGCTTTGAATCTATGACACTTTGCTGTCTTGACTCTCATTTTTCACGCTCCCAAGCCTCATATATTCAATACCGCCTATTAAACCCAGCATGACCATCACCGCAAAGCCGGCAAGGGAAATACTTAATGCCTGCGCGTCTGTAGTTCCAACCTTTGTAAACAGATATACAAATGCTCCCTCCCTCAAACCAAGTCCGGACAGAGAGATCGGTATCATTGAAATAGACACGGCAATGGGCACAAAAAGGAAAAAGTATCCCATCGACACTGTCATGCCAAAGCCCTTTGATATAAGATAAAATATGCTGATGCTTATAAACTGTATAACGAACGATACTCCAAACGCCTTTAAAAGAATAAGCGGCTCGTCTTTATACAGCATAACCGCATTATAAAGAGATTCAATCTTTTCGTTTATGCCGAACAGCTTTACCTTCCTGATTATTACGAGCGCCCAATTATGCAAACCTTTATTCCATAAAATAAGGCTTGATAAAAAGAATAGGGCTGTAAGCGCTGCAACAAGCAAAGGGACATAGGTATCTTTCACATAATTATAACCAAAGATAAGTGAAACAAATGCAATGGTAACCAAGGCAAAGAAGCCTGTAAATCTGTCTAAAAATACTGAGGCAAGGGAATTTCCGCCTTTTCCGGAGAATTTATACAGGTAATAACTTTTCACAACATCCCCGCCTATTGCCGTCGGAAGGAAGATATTAAAAAACATGCCGACATAATACAAAGAAACCAATTTTAAAAACGGCATATCAATCCCTGCATGCGGCAGAAATAAAGACCAGCGGTATGTAGATATAATCTGTGAGATTGCGTATAAAAGCGCTACTGCCGCAAACATCGGAAAATTAATAGACTGCATAATCGTCCAGACATTCCCCATATCCGCCTTTCTAAAGAGGAAAACAAGAAGGGCGACGCTGATAAATATCTTCAAGGTTAAAAATATAATTTTCTTCATGCCATCTCCTTATCTGATAACCTTTTTAACTGCGCCTCTACCGCAGACAGCACATCTCTTACCTCTATCTCCTTCATGCAAATATTATCCTTACCCTTACAAACCCTTGAAAAGCACGGACTGCAAGGCAAATCTTTCCTGATAATAGTATGGATGCTGCCGTACGGCCCTGTCCTCCACGGCGCAGTCGGCCCGAATATAGCAACAACAGGGACACCCATGGCAGCAGCAATATGCATCGGTCCTGAATCAACTGTAATAACCACAGATGAAAGGCTCATAAGATGCGCAAGCTCCTTTAACGTTGTTTTTCCGGTCAAATCTACAACCCGGTTATTGGTCAAAGAAAAAAACTCTTTATTATCTTTTTCAGAAGATGTGCCTACAACAACCACCTTGCACGAAAAACTGTTCATCATCTCATTACACAGACCGGCAAATTTTTTAGCGCCCCATAACTTGGTTTCCCACCTTGCCATAGGGTTAACCACTATAAACGACGTTCCTTCCCGGACGCCGCTTGTTTTAAGAAGGCCGGAAACCTTTTTCTTTTCTTTTTCCGTAATGGGGATGGGAAAATTTATGCTGTCACACTTTATTCCAAGATACTTCACCAAATCAAGATATCTCTCAATCGCATGCCTGTCCGGGTCATACTGCGGAAGTCTTTCGTTTAAAAAGAGATAGCTCATCTCCCTTGATTTATCAAAGCCTATGCGCCTTTTCCCATTGGATAAAAACACCCATATACCGCTTTTGAAAAGACCCTGAAAATCCAGAATAATATCATAATTTAATGCCCTGATCTTTCTTGCAATAGCGTATGTCCTCTTAAAATCCTTCAACCACCACTTTTTTTTGATTACGAACACATCGTTCAATAAGGGATGACCCATAAGCATATTGCTGGGTTCCTCTTCCACAAGCCAGTCTATCTTTGCAGACGGATAGGCATTTCTTAGCGCATAGAGCGCGGGAAGCGTATGGACAACATCGCCTATAGAAGAAAGCTTTACAATAAGTATCTTCATGCCACCTATCAGCTATCAGCTATCAGCTAATTGCTGACGGCTGATGGCTGTCCTTAATTATCCATTCAACAGCATCTTTTAAATCATCGGCAATATAAGACGGCACAGACTTAAGTTTCTTCTTTTCATCTTTCCCCATGCCTGTAAGGACAAGTATACCCTTGCAGCCGATATTTTTTGCAATTTCAACATCAGAGGCCTTGTCGCCAACAACATAGGATTTTTTAAAGTCTATATTAAAATCTCTTTTTGCCTTTTCAAGGAGTCCTGTCCCCGGCTTCCTGCATTCACAATTATCATCAGGGTGATGGGGGCAGTAGTATATTGCATCAAGATGCGCCCCTTGTTTTTTAAGAATCTCTTCAAGCCTTTTATTTACAGCGTCTAAAGCCTCTTTTGAAAAATATCCCCTTCCCACGCCTGACTGATTTGTGATGACAACTGCCCTGAACCCTTTTAAATTAAGTTTTTTTATTGCAGAGGATGCGCCGCCAATAAGAACCAGTCTGTCCGGCGAATCTATATAACCTGTATCCTCATTTATAGTTCCGTCTCTGTCAAGAAAGACAGCAGGCTGGCATCCCGTTGAAGCTAAATCTTCTCTGCCCTTTTTCAAAAATTTTCCGCCTCTCTTTTCTTTCCTGATAAAAAAACATCGCCCATTTCATAAACATCCTGAACCGTTACCATTTTCATACAGTTATAATGTCCATACCTACACTCTCTGTCAAAACATGGACTGCATTCAATATCTCTCTTTATTACTCTGACATTATCTCCGAGAGGCCTTGTAAGCTTTGGGTCTGTGGAGCCAAATATGGCGACTGTTGGAATGCCAAGCGCTGCTGCAATGTGCATCGGGCCGCTGTCATTGGTTATAAATAAATTACACCTGCTTATAAGGGCAATACTCTTTCTAAGGTCAACCTCTCCTGCAAGATTTACCCCCACACCAAAGGTTTTGGTGTGGGGGTTTAGACCAGTTAAACCATCTAATACAGCATTGCATATCTCTCTGTCGTCTTTTCCGCCAAATAGGATCACTTTTGCGCCGTTATCTTTAACCAATCTTTCTGCTGTCTCTTTAAACCTCTCAGCCATCCACCTCTTTGCAGGACCGTAACTTGCGCCAGGGGCTATACCTATGATAATTCCGCCATCAATGCCTTTATTATTAAGAAAACCTTCGGCCCAGTCCTTTTCTTCCTCAGTCAGATATATTTTAGGCTGAAGGCCCTTGCTTAAATCAGTTACTATATTTAAATAATAAAAAACCTGATGGACTTTTCTTATATCTGCATCAAATCTTGTTGGATGGGTAAGAAGCAATCCCCTTAAATTCCTTGCATATCCGACCCTTAGTGGTATCCCCGCCATAAAGACTATCAACGCTGCCTTAAAGGCATTTTGAAAAAGGACTGCCATATCAAAAATATCTTTCTTGATATCCTTAACCAGCCTCAATTCTCCAAAAACGCCGCTGTATCGCCCTCCTCTATCATAGTCAATAATCCTTTTGACAGATGGATTATTATAAAAAACAGGGCTGACCCATGCCCTTGCAAGAATAGTTATTTCAGCCTGTGGATAAACTGCCTTCAGCGCCTCTAACGCAGGCAAACAAAGAACTGCATCGCCAATCCAGTTCGGCGCGCGGACAAGAATCTTTTTTATATCTGTTATGTCTGATTTAAACATAAACATGTCCCTGCAGAGCCTGCCCCAACTGTAATAAGCAGGGGCATTAAGCGGGGATTGGCATATAGTGTAAGGAGAGAGTTGTGCAAACAACGTTCACTCTGCCATCACATTATTTGTCAATTCGTCTGTATCTCCAGGAACTATGGGGAAATGTGCGGCAAGCAGTTCTCCTGCTTCCCTGATAGCATCGCAAAGGACATCACAGGCACATCTGTTTTTTATCCCCTCGGAAACAACCAGTGCAAATTTATTCAATGGCCCCTGTTCTATCTTTTCATAAATGCCTTTGTCAGCAAGAACCCATACCTTTTTTTCTAATAGGGAAAGGAAGAATAAAACCCCTGTATTTTTTTTAGTCTTGTAAAGACCCTTCTCGAAGAATGCCCTCTCAGCCCTGAGCCTTACTGCCTCTTCCTTTCTCTTAATGCCTATGAATGCTGTTTTGAAGACAGGCAATTTTTTAAATATGAGCTTTGAAGGGAAAAAGAGTAGAAAGTTTATCGGAATGAAAAACCAAACAGACGAATGAAAATATGTTGCGATTACGATCAGAGATATAAGACTTCCGAGAAATATCCCGCCGATCGCATCAGCCTCTGCATAATGGTCGCTGCTGTCAACAACCATTACAGCCACTTCTCCTATGGTGCGGGATTCGACATCATGGATTGTCTGTTTTATCTTTATTTTTTCTTCTTGTGTAAAGAATTTATCTGACTTTAAATTTATCATCACCAGCTCCCTGAAGCGCCGCCTCCGCCAAATCCGCCTCCACCTCCGCTAAAACCGCCTCCAAAACTACCTCCACCGCTGCTGAACCCGCCCCCTGAAAATACCGTGCCTGACATGAAACCTCCCCTTCCGCTGCCATGACCTGACGAAGAGAAAAGATAGGGAAGAATAAATCCCAGGACAGAACCAAACAACCCCAATATAATGAACAAACCTAATGTCATAGGGGAAAGAATAAAATGGACTAGGGCCGGCAGGCCTATTGCCCCTGCTACTCCTCCTGCAATGCGCGAGAATGTCCCTATAACAAGTATTGCAATAAAACAGAATACAAGGAAGGTCAAGAAATACGAACTGTTGTTATGATTTTGGTTATTGCGATTGCCATCAGCTTTAAACTCCCCCCTTGTTGCATCTATGACTGATGATATGCCTGCAATAAAACCTCCGTCATAATCTCCCCTTTTAAACCTCGGCTTTACTACAAGGTCTATAATCCTCCCTGCCATTAGATCTGTTAGTCTTCCTTCAAGCCCGCGACCGACCTCTATTCTCATCTTTCTTTCCTGTTTTGCCACAATAAAGATTATGCCGTTATCCTTGTTATTTTGCCCTATCTTCCACGCATCTCCAACCTTAATGCCGAAATCCTCAATCACTTCTTGTTCAAGGGTCGGTATTGTCAGTATGACTACTTGCGTTGAATCTGTCTGCTCAAATACCTTTAACTCCTGCTCAAGCTCAGCCTTTGCCGAAGGAGATATCATATCGGCATAATCATTGATGTATCCCTGAAGTTTCGGGACATCAAGCGCATGGGCATTAGAGGATACAATAATAATGATGGATAAAACAATATACGCGATTAAACATACAAACTTTAATCGCGCGTCATGCCCCTTGAATCCCTGATTGATAATATAATTTTTCAATCTAAAATTTTACCTTTGGCGCCTTCTCTGTTCCTGCTTCTGCCTTGAAAGGCTCTTTCAGGCTCAGGTGGAGTAAAAGACGGTTTGTAAGGCTATTCGGGAATATCCTGATTGATGTGTTAAATGTCTCAACTGCCTTGTTGTATCGTGTCCTTGCAACACTTATTCTGTTTTCAGTGCCTTCAAGCTGATGCTGGAGGTCCTGAAAGTTCTGGTTTGCCTTGAGGTCAGGGTATTTTTCCACTACAACCATGAGTCTTGAAAGTGCGCTGCTCATTGCGCTCTGGGCCTCCTGAAATCGGGAGAATACCTTTGTATCATTAAGCAAATCTTTAGACATCTGAATAGAACCAACCTTTGCACGCGCCTCTGTTACCGCTGTGAGAGTCTCGCTCTCATGTTTGGCATAGCCCTTAACAACCTCAACAAGATTAGGGATGAGATCGTTTCTCCTCTGATAAGTTGCCTCAACATCACCCCACGCAGCCTTCACAGCCTCCTCATTCGCCTGCATCGCGTTATATCCGCAGCCTGTGAGACCTAATGCCCAAACAGCAAGCACAATATACATTAATCTTTTCTTCATGTCTTCCTCCTGATTTATTTGTTACATCTCTTACGGTTTTTAAAATTATATCGTAAGCGCCGATTAAAAACAGTAAAAGAGTTTATAAGTAAAGTGGCGAACTACATATCCCAGGCATTAACTTTTTTCTTTTTCATCCTTTTTTCATCTTCTCTGCCTCTTTTACTACCGCATCCACAATATCCTTTTCTTTTACCTTCTTTATTGGTTTGCCCTTTACATACAACATTCCAACGCCGTCTCCGCCTGCTACGCCTATGTCTGATTCTACTGCCTCACCCGGGCCGTTTACCACACACCCCATGACAGCAATGTTTATCGGCTTTGTGACATAAGAGAGCCTTTTTTCGATTTCGCCTGCAAGCTTTATTATATCCAGCTTTATCCTTCCGCATGTTGGGCATGAAATAATATTTACGCCGCGTTCCCTTAATCTCATTGATTTTAATATCTCCCAGCCCACCCTCACCTCTTCCACCGGGTCGCCTGTGAGCGAGACACGCAATGTATCGCCTATACCTTCTGATAGAAGTATTCCAAGACCTGCCGCTGATTTAACCGTTCCAGAAAACATAGTGCCTGCCTCTGTGATGCCGATATGGAACGGATAATCAACTTTTTTAGCAAGAAGCCTGTATGCCTCAATGGTCTTCCATATATCAGATGCCTTCATGGATATTTTAATATTCTGAAAATCAAGGTCTTCGAGTATCCGTATATGCCGCAAGGCGCTTTCAACCATTGCCTCTGCTGTGGGATGGCCGTATTTTTCCAGTATATCCTTTTCCAGAGAGCCTGCATTGACACCTATCCTTATTGGTATCTTCCTTTCCTTTGCAGCAGTTACAACAACCTTGATACGCCCCCTGTCTCCAATATTGCCTGGGTTTAGCCTCAACCCATCAATCTCTTTATCAATAACCTTCAAAGCCAGCCTGTAATCAAAATGGATGTCTGCGATGACGGGTATGGTTACGGCCTTTTTTATTTTAGCAATGGCTTCGGCGGCCTCCGTATTTGGAATGGCAACACGGACAATCTCGCATCCTGCCTTTTCCAAAGCCTTTATCTGATTGATGGTTGCCTTTACATCGGATGTATCGGTGTTTGTCATTGATTGGATAGAAACGGGATGGTCGCTTCCAATCTTGACGCTGCCTACTGTGATTTGTCTTGTTTCTCTGCGGTTTATCTGAGTTATGTGGATTTTGCTATCCAATGTGGTCATTAGATTGGTGCCCAAGGCCGGACTCGAACCGGCACGGCAGTTTCCCACCTCAGGATTTTAAGTACTTTCAAGCGCATTTTATATCATTCCTTCAAACCCTTGTCAATGCTTAAAAAAGCCTTATCTGTCCGTTATTTGCAGGCAATGAGCAAAAGAAAATATAGACAAATATTGACAAGCCTAAACAAGCATTATGGGCACTGTTTAGGCACAATTTAGGCACAGTTTTTTTGGAAGAAATAACAATCAAAACTATAAGCCTCTGCACTCACCATGCAGGGGCTTTTTCAATTGACAGCATAGGTTTATTATTGCTAATTTAACAAAGCTGTTCAAAGCGTGTGCCGATGCAAATGCAAGATTCTTTAATAATGCTGAAAATTATCGTTGTCTTGACTTTATTCCAGATAATTGTCGGATATACGAAATGCCGAAAGAACCTTGTTGGTGTATCTATACGCCGTTGGAAAATAGCTTTGATTGCATGATGCTTCGGAGCAGCCGGATAATCCTTATTTCTAAAAAGAGTGGCAAAGTGCTATACAATGGCTCTGCCAATGACGAAGGATAATATGAACCGATGTAATGAGTTATTTATCATGAATTTGGGAAGCGGCCCTTATCAATCCGATGATTTATTTTTCAAAGATAAATATTGAAAATATGATTTTAACAAAACAAGAAAAACAGGTTGTGTCAAAGAAAAGGGTTGCTGACCATGGCGAGGTTTATACTGCCACGCGGGAAGTTAATGCCATGCTTGATTTGGTGAAGCAGGAAACGGAGAGGATCGACTCCCGGTTTCTGGAACCCGCCTGCGGCACGGGGAATTTCGTGGCAGAGGTGTTGGATAGAAAACTTCGTGTTGTTGAAACCCGCTATGGCACAAGCCAATTGGAATATGAACGCTATTCTATTATCGCCGTATCCAGCATCTATGGCATTGATATTCGGGAAGATAATGTCCTTGCATGCAGAAAACGACTTTTGGACATATTCAATGAACGATATGATCGCCTTTGCAAAAAAAAGGTTAAGGATGAAGTCAAGAAGGCCATCGAGTATATTCTTGAGCGGAATATCGTTTGGGGTGATGCGCTCACACTGAAGACGGTGGACGAAAAGCCAAAGCCTATCGTGTTTTCCGAGTGGTCGCTTGTCAAGGGTAGCATGATAAAACGAAGAGATTTTGCTTTCCATGCTCTGCTTCCAAATGTGCAAATAAAAGACATGCCGCTTTTTTCCAATGAACGAATTAGAGACTTGCCAGAAGCATCCGATCTTGGAGAGGATGTCTTTATTCCCATGCCGGTAAAAGAGTTTCCTGTAATGCACTTCCTGAGGATAGTCAATGTTGATCAGCAATAATTATAATCCTGATGTGCTGACCTGTCTTGCGAACTTGAGCAACGATGAGGTGTTCACCCCGCCCAAACTGGTGAATGAAATTCTTGATTTGCTTCCGCAAAAAATCTGGAGCGATAAGAATGCTAAATTCCTTGATCCTGTCTGTAAATCGGGAGTTTTTCTGAGGGAAATCGCCAAGCGGTTAATGATTGGTTTGGAAAAGGTAATTCCCGATAAGCAGAAACGAATTAATCACATTTTTAAAAATCAGCTCTTCGGTATTGCGATAACAGAGTTGACCTCTCTGTTATCGCGAAGATCTGTTTACTGCTCAAAAACAGCTAATGGAAAATACTCTGTCTGCGACAATTTTGATAACCAACAGGGGAACATACGCTTTGAACGGGTTGAACATACTTGGGTAAATAGCAACTGTAAGTTTTGCGGCGCAAGTCAAGCGGTTTATAACCGTAGCTACGAACTGGAAACTCATGCCTATCAGTTCATTCATATAATCAAGCCGGAGGAGATATTTAATATGAAATTTGACGTGATTGTAGGAAATCCACCATATCAGTTGAGCGATGGAGGAGCGCAGGCAAGTGCCATACCTCTCTATCACAAGTTTGTCCAGCAGGCTAAAAAGCTCAATCCTAGGTTTCTCACAATGATAATTCCTTCACGCTGGTTTGCCGGCGGTCGCGGATTAGATGAGTTTAGAGATGAGATGTTAAATGACAAACGATTAAGAAAGTTGATTGATTTTCCAATTTCTTCAGAATGTTTTCCGGGTGTAGAAATTAAAGGCGGGGTTTGCTATTTCCTTTGGGATAGAGATACCCCTGGGTTATGTGAAGTAAAAACTTTACAAGGGCAGAAAGAATCTGTTATGGAGCGTCCGCTTATAGAAAAAGGCAGTGATATTTTTATTAGGTACAATGAATCAATAGAAATACTGCGGAAAGTGATATCGAAAAAAGAGGAGTCTTTTTGCAATCAAGTAAGCGCGCAAAAACCATTCGGACTAAGAACATTTTATAAAGGCAAATCTAAACCATTTAAGGGAAGTGTGACAATTTACACAAACAAGGCTGTTGGATATCTAAAGCAAGAAGAAGTACCACAGAGTACTCATTGGATTAAAGAGCATAAAGTTTATATAACAATGGCATATGGCGCTGGTGAAGATTTTCCACATCAGATTATCAATAAACCAATTTACGGCGCACCAAACTCTTGTTGTTCAGAAACATATCTTCTTATTGGACCATATTCCTCAGAAAAAAAGGCAAGAAATGTAATGAGTTATATTCAAACAAGGTTTTTTAGATTCCTTGTTTTGTTGCGGAAAAACACACAACACGCTGCAAAAGGTGTTTATTCTTTCGTGCCTATCCAAAACTTTGATGAACCATGGACTGATGAAAAACTATACAAAAAATATAGCATTAACAAAGACGAAATCGCCTTTATAGAGTCCATGATCCGTCCAATGAAGTTAGAAAATGAATAAGTAGCAAGCACTTGCGGTTTTTGAAAATTACCGGATTCGCAGGATTTACGATGAAAAGTTAGAAACATGGTATTTCTCTGTGG
This sequence comes from Deltaproteobacteria bacterium, assembly GCA_030690165.1. Lineage (NCBI taxonomy): Bacteria > Pseudomonadati > Myxococcota > Myxococcia > Deltaproteobacteria bacterium. The sequence continues at coordinate 11,383 of JAUYHF010000006.1, forward strand.
TGGATATTATGGCGGCTTTGCTTTGACAGCCGGATTATAAAACTGCCGGAAAATATTGGAACAAATTGAAGAAACGGCTTAAAAAGGAAGGAAGCGAGTTGGTGACAAATTGTCACCAACTGAAATTCAGCGCAGGAAATTAACTTTGATCTTCAAACTGCACTCATATAATAAGGGGGACAAAATATGAAAGAAAACTCTCTTGCTGTTTTTGAAAACCACAAAATCCGTAGAATATATGATGAGGAAGCTGAAATGTGGTATTTCTCTGTGGTGGATATTATTGCAGTGCTTCTTCAACAGCCTGACTATCAGGCTTCCAGAAAGTATTGGAAGGTTTTAAAAGGACGGTTGGCAAAAGAGGGAAGTGAACTGGTAACAAACTGTTACCAGTTGAAGATGACGGCGGATGACGGCAAGCAACGTCTCACCGACGTAGCCAATGCAGAGACTCTTCTGCGACTTGTTCAGAGCGTGCCGAGCCCCAAGGCAGAACCTATCAAACTGTGGCTTGCCAAAGTGGGATACGAGCGCATTCAGGATATGAGCGACCCTGCCCGCTCCCTCGACCGTGCCAGGGAATACTGGCAGCAGCATAGCCGCAGTGAAAAATGGATTCAGCAGAGGATGATGGGGCAGGAAACCCGCAACAAACTTACCGATTACTGGAAGGACCATGAGGTAAAAGGGGAAAAGGAATATGCCATTCTTACCAATATAATTCATCAGGAATGGAGTGGGATTTCGGTTAAAAAACATAAGGGAATGAAAGGTATAAAAACTCAGAACCTGCGTGACCACATGAGTGAGGCAGAGCTTATTTTTACCGCCTTGGCTGAACTGTCCACCCGCCAGATTGCCGAAAGTGTTGATGCAACAGGAATGCCTGAAAATGCTGAAGCAGGAAAGAAAGGCGGCAAAATTGCCAGGAAAGCGCGCCTTGAACTGGAACAGAAAACCGGCAGGAGAGTGGTTACTGGTGAGAATTTTCTGCCGCCTGCTAAACCTAAAAAAGAACTAAAGGGTAATTCAGATGAGCGCTAATAAGTTCTTCCCACCACGCCCTGATTCCAAGCCAACAATCTACGCCTACGAGGATACGAATCCCCAATATAAAGACTTGCTCAAGATCGGATATACAACAGTTAGCGCTCAATCCCGTGTGTCGCAACAGTATCCAACGAGAAGACCTGGAAAGCCTCCGTTCAGGATCGTTGTTGAAGAATCGGCTATGCGAAATGAGGGTACTGTATTTACTGATCATGATGTGCATCGTCATTTAAGAAGTATCGGTATCAAGAATCCTGATGGCGAATGGTTTAAGTGTACGGTTGCCGATATAAAATCGGCCATCATCGCCATAAAAACAGGTGAGATGAACGAGGAAAATCGTTCGCTTGATTTCAAGATGCGGCCTGAACAGGTGGCTGCGGTTGAAAAAACTGCGGATTATTTTAGAAACTTTAAGAAAGAAAATCACGACAAGACCCCTCATTTTCTTTGGAACGCTAAAATGCGGTTTGGAAAAACCTTTGCCGCTTATCAACTTGCGAAACAAATGAAGTGGTCAAAGGTGCTGGTTTTGACCTTCAAGCCTGCGGTGCAGAATGCCTGGGAAGAGGATTTGAAATGCCATATTGATTTTAGAGGCTGGCAGTTTATATCTCCGGACGGTTTGTCCTATGAGCAAGCAGATAAGAAAAAGCCCTTTATTTGCTTTGGATCGTTTCAGGATTATCTTGGGAAAAATAAAGGTACAGGCGGGATTAAGACGAAAAACGAGTGGGTTCATTCAACCAATTGGGATTGTGTCGTATTTGATGAATACCACTATGGCGCATGGCGTGAAAGCGCCAAAGATCTTTTTGAGGCGGAAGATAGCAAGGAAATAAAATTTGAAGTGGGCGAAGGTATTGAGTATTACGAAGAAGAAATTATGCCTATAACTACGAATGCCAATTTATATCTTTCTGGCACACCTTTTCGGGCAATTGCCTCAGGCGAGTTTATTGAGGAGCAGATATATAACTGGACATATACCGATGAACAGCGGGCAAAGCAAACATGGACTGGTGATGACAATCCATATGCTTCTCTGCCCAGAATGGTGCTTCTTACATATCAACTGCCGGATGCTATCCGAGAAATAGCTATGCAGGGTGAGTTTAACGAGTTTGATTTGAATGTTTTTTTCTCAGCCGAGGAAACCGGGAATAAAGCAAAGTTCACATATCAGGATGAAGTTCAGAAATGGCTGGATTTAATTCGCGGCGCATTTTCAGAAACGACTATAGATAATCTGAAATTGGGCGCAAAAAAACCGCCGATGCCATTTTCAGATACGCGTTTGTTGAATCTCTTATCCCATACCTTTTGGTTTCTTCCGAGTGTGGCTTCTTGCCATGCAATGAAAAACCTTTTAGGCCAGCGGCAGAATAAGTTTTATCATGATTATGAAATCATTGTCGCAGCAGGCGCAGATGCCGGCATAGGTGTCGAGGCATTGCCGCCTGTATTTGATGCAATGGATAACCCATTGAATACAAAAACCATTACTTTATCCTGCGGCAAACTAACCACCGGCGTTTCTGTCAAGCCGTGGACGGGTATTTTCATGCTTCGCAATTCTTCAAGCCCTGAAACATATTTTCAAGCTGCATTTCGTGTGCAAACACCATGGGTTATCAGGAATGCGGACAGCGCTTCGCCTAACAAAGAACAAATCATCAAACAGGAATGCTATGTTTTTGACTTTGCGCCGGAAAGGGCATTACGGCAGATTGCCGATTATAGCTGCCGATTGAATGTGAATGAATCAAATCCAGAAAAAAAGGTGGAAGAGTTTATCAGATTTTTGCCTGTGCTTGCATACGATGGCAGTTATATGAAGCAGGTAGATGCTGCCGGTATTTTGGATATTGCCATGAGCGGAACAACCGCCACTCTCCTGGCACGGCGTTGGGAAAGCGCATTGTTGGTAAATGTTGATAATAATACATTGCAACGCCTGATGAATAGTAAAGAGGCTATGACTGCCTTGATGAGTATTGAGGGATTCAGAAATCTGAATCAGGATATTGAAACCATTATTAACAAGTCGGACGCTGTCAAGAAGGCAAAAAAAGAAGCTAATGATAGCGATATTACAGCCAAAGAGAAAAAAGAACTCACTGATGAAGAAAAAGAATACAAGAGCAAGAGAAAAGAAATACAGGAAAAGCTCATTAAGTTTGCCACGCGAGTGCCGGTGTTCATGTATTTGACAGATTATCGCGAGCGTTGCCTGAAAGATGTAATTACACAACTGGAACCTGGTCTTTTTAAAAAAGTAACAGGCTTGTCTGTGAAAGATTTTGAATTGCTTGTAAGCTTGGGCGTGTTTAACAGCGCATTGATGAACGACGCTGTCTTTAAATTCAAACGTTATGAAGACGCCAGTTTGGCATATATCGGGATAAACAAGCATGAAGGAGAGGATATTGGACTTTTTGATACTGTGTTAAGCTCAAAGGACTATCATGCGGCATTTGAAAATGTTGCGGAAAAAGTATAAAAATATAAATGGTGTGATAAATGGACGATTGTTCACACATTAACAGGCAAGGGTTTGAAGGGTGTTATATACTTGAAAGGCTTGAAACTACTAACTTTAGAAAGGTATGCGGGTCTTAAACCCCTTGTAATATGGTGCCCAAGGCCGGACTCGAACCGGCACGGCAGTTTCCCACCTCAGGATTTTAAGTCCTGTGCGTCTACCAATTCCGCCACTCGGGCATATTTAGTCAGGAGTTCGGAGTTAATGGAGGCGGCGAGCGGATTTGAACCGCTGCATCGCAGTTTTGCAGACTGCTCCCTTAGCCACTTGGGTACGCCGCCGTATTGTGTGTGATAGTATAATTACCCTGTCCGTTATTTGTCAAGACAAAAAAGGTACACACCACAGTAAACCCACAGCACAGTTAAATTTCACTTGATAATACATCTTTCATCTGTTAGGATGCGTCTAATCAATAATTCAGCAATAGCGCATCATTGCTGAAAATAGCAAAAAATAACCTCATCTCATATATGCAAAGGAGTATACTATATGCCTTTTAATTATCTTCTAGGTCTATTCTCTAACGACCTTGCCATTGATCTGGGCACCGCAAATACAGTTATTTATGTAAAAGGCAAAGGGATTGTATCCAACGAACCTTCTGTAGTTGCTGTAAAAACGGATGGAAGGGGAAGAAAGGTTCTGGCTGTGGGGAAAGAGGCCAAGCGTATGCTTGGCAAAACACCCGGCAACATTACAGCCATACGCCCCATGAGAGACGGGGTAATAGCTGATTTTGAGATTACGGAAGAGATGCTGAAATATTTTATAAGAAATGTCCATAAAAGGAGATTTGGGATAAGACCCAGGATAATAATCTGCATACCTTCAGGCATAACGCAGGTAGAGCAGCGGGCTGTCAGGGAGTCAGCGCTTTCAGCAGGGGCAAGCGAGGTTTACCTCATGGAAGAACCGATGGCGGCAGCTATTGGCGCAGGTCTCCCCATAACAGAACCATCAGGAAATATGATAGTGGATATCGGCGGCGGCACATCGGAGGTTGCGGTTATATCTCTGGCAGGAATAGTTCAGTCCGTGTCAGTCAGGGTGGCAGGCGATAAAATGGATGAGGCTATTATTCAATATATAAAGAGAAAGCATAATCTTTTTATAGGCACAGAGGCGGCGGAGGCCATAAAGATAAATCTTGGATTGGCAATGCCTGGTGAAGAGAAAAAAACGATGGAGATAAAGGGGAGGAACCTTGTGACAGGCATACCAACAACAATGGTACTAGACGGCGAAGAGGTGCGGGAAGCGATGACAGAACCGATTACTGCCATAATAGAAGCGGTGAAATCTGTGCTGGAGAGAACCCCGCCCGGCCTTGCGGCAGACCTTGTTGATAAAGGGATTGTGTTGGCCGGCGGAGGGGCGCTTTTGAAAAACCTTGATATAATCTTAAGAGAAGAGATACAACTGCCGGTAACTATTGCAGATGACCCTCTGACATGCGTTGTCCGCGGCGCCGGTAAGGCGCTGGATGAGATGAAACTCTTAAGAGAGGTGTCTCTTCCGTCTTAAATAAGTTGTAACATTGGATCTATTCCCAATGAAGGTGGCACAGGCTTCCAGCCTGTGTGATGACAGGCAAGATGCCTGTCCCACCGGATTGCCCCCATAAAGGGTAACGTTGCCATGCATCTTGAAACTTATGGTAAGTTTTGTAAAGAAACATCAGCTCATTATAACTTCTACTCTACTGTGTCTTTTGGCGCTTCATATAGCCTCCACCAATACCAAAGGCATAGGCGGAACCATCGTCACCGGCAAAGTCATCTCTCTTGTAACCTCACCTGTCCAATATGGCATCTCTTCTGCAATCAAGAAAATCAAAACAATATGGGCGTCCTATATATATCTTATAAATGTAAATATGGAAAACACCCTGCTGAAAAACGATATAGAGAAACTTAGGGAGGATAATAATCAATTAAAAGAGGCCCTGCTCCTGAATAACAGATTAAAAGAAATGCTGGCCTTTAAACAGGAGGCAGCGCCGACAGCAGGGGCCGCGTCTGTCATAGGGATTGAAAGCTCAGGATGGATAAAAACTATAACTATAAATAAAGGCGTCTCCGATGGAATCGGGCGGGATATGGTCATCGTGACTCCGCTGGGTATTGCCGGCAGAATAATAGATGCGCAGTCAACAACCTCAAAGGCCATCCTTGTTACAGACCCGCGATGCACTATTGATGTAATCGTACAGAGAAGCAGGGTCAAAGGTATAACTGGGGGCAATGGCGCTGACAGGCTGATATTAAAATATGTGCGACATGAGGATGATGTACAGGTGGGAGATATATTAATATCATCCGGTCTCGGCGGCATATTTCCAAAAGGCATGGCCGTAGGGGAGGTGGTCCGTGTAGAAAAGGGAGAGGATAATTTTTTCATGGATGTGGAGGTAAAACCAAGCGCAGACCTCAAAAGACTGGAAGATGTTCTCATTATTGCAGGACATGACAGCCTTGCATCCTCTCTTAGCCTGATACAATGAAGAATTTTATTGTTTATCTTGTCCTTGCCCTGCTCTTTCTGGTAATAGAGAATACCCTGATTATCCTCTTTTTCCCATCACTCCTGATTCCGGACGTTATCCTCATAATGGTTTTTTATCTCGGGTTTAGCAGCCGTTCCACTTTAGGGGCGCTGACAGCCTTCAGTCTTGGTTATCTCACTGATGTGTTTTCAGCAGGGGTACTTGGCGCCTCATCATTTACGCTTGTAGTTGTGTTTGTCATTACATCCATGCTGGCAAGGCTCTTAAATTTAAACAGCATGCTCATAAAGATAGGAGGGACAATCTTTATGAGCATATTAAAAGGAATATTGACATACTTTGTTTTCAGGTTCTTAAACCAGGATATTCCATTCTATATTATCTTTCCCGCAGCAATTTCTACAGGCATAATAAGCCCTTTTATATTCACTCTGCTAAAAAAGGTGGAAAAGAAAACCAAAATCACGCATTACAATAGAGTGGATAAAATAGAAGTATAGATCCGTTTTGTCGTGGGTCGTAAGTCGTTACCACTTCCTACTTATGACTTACAAATAACAATGGGAGGTTTAACGGAGTGAATGCTTATTTGGGGCAAAATGAACCAGGAGATCTGAAGGCAAGGCTTTGGATTGCAACCGGCATTGCCATATTCATATTTTTTCTGCTCATTACAAGACTATGGTTCCTGCAGATATTCAAAGGAAAAGATTTCAGGGAATTATCAGAAAATAACAGGATAAGACTTGTCAGAACAATAGCGCCGCGCGGACTAATCATGGACAGGACAGGAAAGATAATAGTAGAGAACAGGCCTGCCTTTCATCTCTCAATAATTCCTGAGGATGTAAAAGATTGGGCAAAGATAAAAAAGGTTCTCCCGGCTATTGTTAATATAACTGAGGAAGATATAGAATCAAGGATAAGCCAGGCAAACGACAGACCGTCATTTCAGCCAGTAAAACTAAAGTATGACCTGACATGGGAAGAAATATCAAGGGTTGAGGCCTTCAGGCTTGATATGCCCGGCATTCTGCTGGATATAGAACCAAGACGGGTATATCCTTTTGGAGATGCTGTTTCTCATATTGTCGGGTATCTTGGCGAGATAGATGAACAGCAGTTGAAAAAATTAAAAAAGACCAATTATGTGCCAGGGGATTTTATCGGCAAGTACGGAATAGAATATCAATTGGAAAAATATCTGCGCGGTATAAGCGGCGGCAGGCAGATAGAAGCAGATGCCATGGGAAGGGAGATAAAGCTTCTAAAAAAGATAACCCCGGTACAGGGATATAATGTATACCTCACAATAGATATCGATACACAATTAGCGGCAAACATGGCAATGAAAGACAAGGTCGGGGCAGTAATAGCAATGGATCCTCAAAACGGTAAAATACTTGCCGCAGTAAGCGCCCCCTCCTTTGACCCAAACCTCTTTGCAGCCGGTATTAAAAAGGAACAGTGGAGCAGTCTTATTACAAACCCCTTTCGCGTTATAGAAACTAAATTCACCCAGGGCCAATACCCTCCTGCGTCCACATTTAAACTCATAACCGCCGCGGCAGCGCTTGAAGATAATATAATTACCCCTTCAACAAAGATATATGCAGGCGGATCATTCTGGTTCGGCAGAAGGGAGTACAGGGACTGGAAAGCGGGCGGACACGGCATTATAGACATCCATAGGGCAATTGTGGAATCATCAGACACCTTCTTTTATCAGGTTGGATTAAAAACAGGAATAGACCGTCTTGCATATTATGCAAAGGGTTTCGGACTTGGCGGAAAAACGGGCATTCACCTCACAAATGAAAAATCAGGGCTGGTGCCATCCATCAAATGGAAAAAGGATACATTCGGCGCAAAGTGGTATGAGGGTGAAACAATATCAATATCAGTGGGTCAGGGTTATCTTACAACTACGCCGCTTCAAATGTTAAATGCATATGCCGCCATTGCAAATGGCGGCAGGTTATTCCTGCCTCAACTGATAGATAGAACTGAAACACAGACAGGAGAGGTTATAGGGAGATTCGCGCAACAGGAAATAGGAAGGGTTCCTGTATCACCTGTAAATATGAAGATACTCCAGGATGGGTTAAAAGGGGTGGTAAATGAAAATGGAGGGACTGGATGGACAGCAAGACTACCGTGGTTAGAAGTCGCAGGTAAAACAGGAACTGCCCAGGTAATAAGGCTTAAAGAGAACACACCCAGAAAAAAACCAAAAGACACTCCTTATGAACAGAGGGACCATGCGTGGTTTGTAGGTTATGCGCCGGCAGAAAACCCTCAGATAGCCGTGGCAGTCATTGTAGAACACGGCGGCTTTGGCGCAGAGGCAGCCGCTCCTGTTGCCCGTGAGGTTATCAGGACGTATCTTAAGAAGTCAGTTGGCAAGCCCGTAGTTAATACTGGGCTAAAGCCGGAAGTAAACCCAGTTAGAAGTTTACAAACCAAGGACGAGAAGGTAATTGACAAGTTTGAAATCCCGGATGAGAGAACTTCTAACGGGGTAAAAGCGTCTGAGATAAACGCAACACACAATGAGATAGCAGAGGAGCAGGATATCAATGATTGACAGAAGATTACTGGTTCATTTTGACTGGATTATATTTTTTTTAGTTATATCCTTGTCTATTATAGGCATTATAAATATTTACAGCGCCACCTTAATGGACAACAACAGCAGCCTGTATGAAAAACAGTTGATATGGCTCGCAATCGGCCTTGGTTCAATGTCCATTATTACCTTTATCAACTACATACATCTGGAAAGGCTTGCATATCCAATCTACGGCTTATCCACTACTCTTTTAATTGCGACATTCCTTTTCGGCCGCACCACAGCAGGCGCCACACGATGGCTCGATATAGGTATTGTTTCATTTCAACCGTCAGAATTTGTAAAGATTGCTATGATAATCATCTTGTCTAAATATTTTAGCACAGCGAGGATCCCTGCCAAAGGGCTGTCTATAAAGGGATTAATACTGCCTTCCATCCTTATTTTAATTCCGTTTATCCTTATTATCAAGCAACCGGACATGGGAACAGCTATTATTGCGTTCTTCATTTTTGCCTCTATGGTCATATTTGCAAAGGTGCGCCTTAAAACGCTTATAGCCATTGCAGCAGTATCTTTACCGCTCGTACCCCTTGGATGGCATTTTTTAAAAGGCTACCAGAAGGCGCGTTTAATGAGTTTCTGGGATTCCACTCTGGACCCTCTGGGCACAGGTTATCACGTACTACAGTCAAAGATTGCCATCGGCTCAGGGAGATTCATAGGAAACGGATTTACACACGGAACCCAGGGACAGCTAAGATTCCTCCCTGAACACCATACAGACTTTATCTTCTCAGTGCTATCTGAAGAATGGGGGTTTGCCGGTTCCTTTATAATCCTGACCCTGTATTTCATTCTGATACTCTGGGGATTAAACATAGCGCAAAATGCAAAGGACAGGTTTGGGGCGTTCCTCGCATTCGGCGTATCATCCATGTTTTTATGGCATATAGCAATAAATATAGGCATGGTGACAGGTATGCTCCCGGTTGTGGGAGTCCCGCTTCCATTTATAAGTTACGGCGGCTCTTTTCTTCTGACAGCAATGATCGGCGCCGGCATACTTGCAAATGTAAGCATGCGGAGGTTTATATTTTAAAGAAATTTGCATTATTTATTGCAACAGGGATGTATGTGGGTTATTCTCCTTATGCGCCGGGAACGCTTGGAAGTCTCCCCGGGGTAATTATATGTTTCTTTTTATCGCAGTTAGACCCGGTAATATACGCAGCAGCCTATCTCACAAGTTTTTTAACTGCAATATGGGCGGCAAGCATTGCAAGCAAATATTTCGCCCAAAAAGACCCGGGGCAGATAGTATGTGATGAAGTTGTAGGCTTTATGACTGCCATGTTTCTGATACCATTTACATTGTTTAATGTAATTATTGTATTCCTCTTGTTCAGGATTTTTGATATATTTAAACCCTTCCCTATTAATGTGATAGACAGGAAAATGGAAAGCGATTTTGGAATAGTATTGGATGATGTTGCGGCCGGCATATACAGTAATATTGCATTCCGCCTGCTTATGCTATTATGGAGCAAGCCAGCATGAATCATAAGCTGACAAAGGATAGTGAAAATCCCCCTTAGTCCCCCTTTGTAAAAGGGGGAATTAATAAATTCCCCTCTTTAGCAAAGAGGGGTAAGGGGAGATTTGAAATGGATTTTCAGAGCAAGAGAAAAGAAACAGACGGAGAGACAATAGGCCGCCTTATGAGAAAATTAGGACTTACCCTTGCTGTAGGAGAATCATGCACCGGCGGCCTTGTGTGTCATAAAATAACAAATATATCCGGAAGCTCAAAATATTTCAGAGGCGGGGTTGTGGCATACAGTAATGTTCTGAAAGAGCGGATATTGGATGTGCCGAAAGATACGATCAAAAGATTCGGCGCTGTCAGCGGAGAAACAGCAATTGCAATGGCAAACGGCGCAAGAAAAAATCTTGGCTCTGATATTGGCATAGGGATAACGGGAATAGCAGGGCCGACAGGCGAAAGCACGGCAAAACCTGTTGGAACGGTATTTATAGCCATATCAGGCAAAACAAGTGAAAAAAACAAGAAATTTTTATTTAAAGGAACAAGACAGGCTATAAAACTTAAAGCATCAAATAAGGCGCTTAAGATGCTGGAGGAATTTTTATTAACAAAACGCTATGGAAAAAGATAAAACTATAAGGACATTCATTGCCATAGAGCTGCCGGCAAAGATAATTGATGGTCTAAAAGAAATTCAGGATGAATTAAAAGACGGAACTAATAAGGTAACCTGGGTAAAACCGGAAAATATCCACCTTACAATAAAATTTCTTGGCGATATAGAGGCCGATAAGATAGATAGTATAGCAGGGTTGTTGGAAGGTGCGGCTGCTAAAAGCCACAGCTTTGATATATCTGTCAAGGGGGTCGGAGGCTTTCCGACAATAGATAATCCACGGGTATTATGGGTTGGCATAGAAGAAAGTAATGTAAACCTGGCTGCGCTTTATAACAATATAGAGGATGCGCTATCAGCCATCGACTTTGCAAAGGAGGAGCGGCCTTTTAAACCGCATCTTACACTTGGGAGGATAAAGTTTCTCAAAGATAAAAAAGGGTTAAAGGAACGGATTGAAAGATTCAAAGATATAACACTTGGGCAATATATGGTAGACAGCATCTGCATTTTTCAGAGCAGGCTGACGCCTGAAGGGGCGGTTCATACGAAATTGAAGGAATACAGACTTCAGATAACAGACCATAGTTGCAAGCCGTAGCGTCGGGGTTTATCCCCGACGAAGGTGGCACATGCTTCCAGCCTGTGATGACAGGCAAGATGCCTGTCCTACTAAAATATACGGTTCGAGTTACGAACTTTAACCGGTAAAATCCATTGGAGAATTATGACAAAAAAAGTGACATATAGAATTGCCGGCAAAACAAAGACAAAAAGGAAAGCGCCTGACAGGGTTAAAGAATCAATAGCACCCTATGGAACAATTTTACCTATCGCCTATACTAGAACCTGCAATTGTCCTCCCACTCATATAAATTGTCTAACCGCAAAAGAATGGTTGAAAAGCCAGATCGGTGTTTGGCAATTTTTTTATGAAAGCAGAGACATCCGTGATAAAAGTATCCATCCGGCTACGTTCCCCATTACCTTGGCAAAAAAAGTTATGTCACTATTCACGCATCAAGGGGAACTTGTGATTGACCCGTTTGCCGGGAGTGGCACCACACTTGTAGCTGCTCAAGACCTCAATCGCAATGCCGTAGGTTTTGACTTGCAAAGGAAATATATCGACCTTTGTAAAAACCGTTTGGCTACTAATCAGCTTTTCAACAACGCGCAACAACTGGCGATACAGGATGACGCAAGAAATATCTCAAAATATTTTGAGCCGGAAACCGTAAGTTTAATCTGGACATCTCCGCCTTACGCCAATCTTCTGAATCGTGAAAGAAAAAACAAATCGCGCAGAGACCGCAAAAACGATCAGCTTGGAAAGGTTGAGCAGTATTCTCAAGATGAAAGTGATCTTGGAACTATGGCTCTTGAGAAGTATACAGAGGCTATGGGAGATATTTATGAAAATATGCTTCCCCTTCTGAAACCGAAAGGCCACTGCGTTATCAATGTGCCTGATATGTGGTGGGAAAATAAAAGAATAACAATCCATGTTTCTTTGATAGAAGAGTTGAGAAAACGCGGTTATGAATTGAGAAATGTTATCATTTGGGACAGGACAAATATTGTAAATAAAGTAGGTATCTTTGGCTGGCCAAGCAACTATATTACTATGGGAGTTACTTTTGAATATCTATTGGATTTTTGGAGACCGGCAACGAAATGAAACTCTATACAAAAGAAGAACTCATTCAAGAAATGCGGGAAATTTTCGGTAAAGGCTGGCATAAAAGTGTAAAGAAAACCCGTAATGCTCGGAATGACGGCGCCGTTGGCAATACTCTGGAATCACTCTTGCACATCAGAGAAAACAATTTGCCCATACCCAATACGCGTGAATGGGAATTGAAAGGACAAAGGTCTCACACAACGTCGTTAATTACTTTGAAACATATAGAACCCTCTCCCACTGCCACGCAGATTGTATCAAAATTATTGCTCCCTCAATATGGTTGGAAACATAAACAGGCTGGCAAGAAATATCCCATGCGTGAGATGAGTTTTCGCTCAACAACAAGCGCAACTGATTACACCAAAAGAGGCTTCAAAATAGTTGTGGACAGAAAAGAGAATAAGATAAAATTTATCTTTGATGCTACCAGAGTGAAGGCAGATGACCATGCAATAGCTTTATGGCTACAATCGGTAGAGGAACGAGTAGGGATTGGCCCTCTTGTGCCGGAACCATATTGGGGATTTGAAGATTTAAACTACTCAATCGGCACAAAAATAAAAAACTGTTTCTATGTGGTTGCTGACAGCAAAAAAGAAAAAACAAAAGAATTCTTCCTTTATAAGGAATTGCATATATTATCCGGTTTTTCTTTTGAAAAATTTCTTACGGCTATTGAAAATGGCTACGTCCTCATTGATTTTGATGCAAGGACAGGCCATAATCACGGCACTAAATTTCGTTTAAAGCAAGGCTGCTGGAAAGACCTATATACGGATATTCAGCGCGCGATTTAAAGACCGAATTTAAAGGACAAGACCCTAATGAGTGGTGAATATTTGAATAAAATAATTCACGGTGATTCATTGCGAGTGTTGTCTATGCTTGATAACAATAGCATTGACCTGGTTTTGACTGACCCGCCGTATTTTTTAGACAAGATGGATGACAGATGGGATGAGAAAAAAGTGGCAAGTACTAAATATCATCATGTTATCAAATCATTGCCGGCCGGAATGAAGTTTGATAGAGAGCAAGGGAAAAATTTTTATGAGTGGTATTCCAAAATTTCAAAACAGATTTTACGAGTTTTAAAACCGGGTGGATTTTTCTTTTCATTTTCCAGCCCAAGATTGTATCACCGGATGGTCTCCGCAATAGATGATACAGGGCTTCTGATACGGGATTGCTTCATTTGGTTATATACCCAAAACCAGCCAAAGGCAATGAGTTTGAATCATTTTATAGAGAAATTAAATGAAGACAAAGAAGCTATAAATGATCTGAAAAAACAATTAAACGGATGGAAAACCCCTCAGATTAAATCTTGTTTTGAACCGATTGTAATGGCGCAAAAAGAACCGGATGGGACATTTTTGAAGAATTTCAGAAAATTTAATGTCGGGTTATTAAATACTAATGTAAAAATAGGTCGGGATATGTTTCCGTCTAATGTAGTTTCAACAAATAAGATAAATGAAGTGGTTGACAAATGTTTTTTGATTTCGAAGCCGGATAAAAAAGAAAAAGGGGATTTTAATTTACATAGAACTGTGAAGCCGTTAAGTCTCTGTGAATATATAATAAACCTGACAACCTATTCAAATGAAGCGGTTGTTCTTGACCCCTTTGCCGGCAGCGGGACTACACTGGTGGCGGCTAAAAAATTGGGGAGAAAATTTATCGGCATTGATATAAACAAGGAATATATTGAAATAGCTAAAAGAAGGATTAAATCATCGGAAGTAGATTTTGTCCAATATGATGCCGTAGGCGCGGAAAAACAATTGAGAATTCTTGAGAAGAAAGTAAAATATAAAAAACTAAATAAGTGTAAAATAGCAAAAATGGTTTAAGAAAAAATTTTGGCAACCTACTACAAAGGGAGGCATATATGACATCAACAGATAAGGAAAGGGCAATTGACCTGGCAATAGGCCAGATTGAAAAACAATTTGGCAAAGGCTCTATTATGCGGCTTGGCAAAGAGGGCGCTGTAGCAGCCGATATACCTGCAATCTCCACAGGCTCGCCTGCAATTGACATAGCCCTCGGCATCGGCGGCGTTCCAAGAGGCAGGGTAGTAGAGATATTCGGCCCGGAATCTTCCGGGAAAACCACCCTCACACTGCACATTATAGCCGAGGCGCAAAAAAAGGGGGGAACCGCCGCATTCATAGACGCGGAACATGCGCTGGATACGGGATACGCAAAAAAACTCGGCGTAAAGGTTGACGAACTTCTCTTATCACAGCCAGATACAGGCGAACAAGCATTAGAGATTGCGGAGGTTCTCATAAGGAGCGGCGCAGTAGATGTTCTGGTTATAGACTCTGTGGCAGCCCTTGTGCCGCGGGCTGAACTTGAAGGTGAAATGGGGGACTCTCATATGGGGCTTCAGGCAAGGCTTATGAGCCAGGCGCTCAGAAAACTTACAGCAACCATAAGTAAGTCAAAAACCTGCATGATATTTATAAATCAGATAAGACATAAGATAGGCATTATGTTTGGGAATCCTGAAACTACCACAGGCGGCAATGCATTAAAATTCTATGCGTCTGTAAGAATGGATATAAGGAGGATAGGGGCTATTAAACAAGGGGAAGATGTTATCGGAAACAGGACAAGGGTAAAGGTGGTAAAAAACAAACTGGCGCCGCCGTTTAAAGAGGCGGAACTGGATATCCTGTATAACGAGGGTATTTCAAAAGAAGGCGATCTGATTGACCTCGGTGTTCAGGCTGCTATTGTAGAAAAAAGCGGCGCATGGTATTCCTACAACGGTGAGAGGATAGGTCAGGGACGGGAGGCTGCCAGACTCTATCTTAAGGAACACGGCGATGCAGCCTCTGCCATAGAAGAGGGGCTATTTCAGCACTTCAGCATAAAGCCTGATAAGAAGGAAATTCCACCTATAAAGGCAGAGGAAAAGACAAAGCTTTCTAATATGGCACGGGGAAGAAAGGAGGGTTAAAGAGACATGGAACTGCATGATGTTTTAAATGTTGCGGTCAAGGAAAAGGCGTCTGATGTGCATATAAAGGTAGGGCTTCCCCCGATATTAAGAATATACGGAACACTGGCGCCTGTAAAAAATCAGGAGAGACTTACACCCGACGAAGTAACTAAAATAGCTATGAGACTTATGAATGACCCGCAAAAAGAAACATTTAAAACAACTCATCAGCTTGACACATCTTATAGCGTGCCGGGACTTGGAAGATTCAGGGTGAATATATTCCAGCAGAGGGGCTCAACTGGGATAGTTCTCAGGGTTATACCCATAGCTATTAATTCTATTGATGAGCTTCACCTCCCAAAGGTGATTGAAAAGATAGTCGGCGAGGCAAGGGGGCTGGTTCTTGTAACCGGTATTACAGGAAGCGGGAAGTCCACAACAATAGCCTCCATGATAGACTATATCAACAACCACAATACATATAATATCATAACAATAGAAGACCCTATTGAATTTCTGCACAGGGACAAAAAATCTATAATAAACCAAAGAGAGCTTGGCGTTGACACCAGAAGCTTTGCAGAGGCTTTGAGGGGGGCGCTTAGGCAGGACCCTGATATCATAATGGTGGGAGAGATGCGGGATATGGAAACCGTTGAAATCGCGCTTACTGCCGCAGAAACAGGGCATCTGGTTTTCTCCACGCTCCACACAATAGACGCTATGGAAACCATAAACCGCATAGTTGCCGTGTTTCCGCCGTATCAGCAGAAACAGATAAGGATACAGCTTGCAGGCGTTATAAAAGGGATTCTATCCCAGAGGCTTATCACGACAAAGGACGGCAAGGGAAGGGTGCCGGCAGTTGAGGTACTGGTATCTACAGCCAGAATAAGAGAGTGTATAGAAGACAAGGAAAAAACCAAAGAGATTTCAGACGCAATTGCCAAAGGTTATACAACCTATGGAATGCAGACATTCGACCAATCCATAATGGGGCTGCTTAATAAGGGATTCATCTCTTACGAAGAGGCGCTGGCGCAGGCAAGCAACACTGACGACTTTGCCCTAAGGGTTAAGGGTGTAACCGCCACAAGCGATGAGGGATGGATGGAATTTGAAAAAAGCAAAGAAGCCCCTGGCAAAAAAGAAGAGCCAAAGATAGATATAGAAAGGTTTTAAACTTGCATATTCTACATGAGCCGGAAAAAAGATATTAACTATGCCAAGACAATCGCCTTAAGGTATTTGTCCCGCGCGCCAAGGAGTATCTGTGAGGTTGAATCAAGACTTAAAGAAAAAGGCATTAAAGATGATTCAATTAAGGAAACCTTACAGTATCTTACAGAGCTTGGTTATCTGAGCGATGAGACATTTGCAAACCAGTGGGCAGGCTCAAAAATAAAATCAAGGTTGTGGGGGAAAAACAGGATAATCCACGGCCTTAAACAAAAAGGCATATCAGAAGAGATAATCAAACGGACAATAGATGATTTAGGGACAAATGAATTAGATACAGCTAAACTCGCCCTTCTTAAATGGCTTAAAAACAAGGGGCAGGCGCCAGAAAGCGGTGGGCAGGAAAAATTGAGACAAAAGGCTGGCGCATATAGACACCTTCATACAAAGGGATTTCCAGCAGATGTAATATATGATGTATTGAAGGAACGTTATAATGGGACAGAAGATTAAGAGCTTGTTGAAAAACTCAACAACCTCTGATTACACAGATAAAAAATATAGATTACACAGATTTAAACTATTGAATTATCTGTGTAATCGTTTTTATAAATCTGTGTAATCAGGGCTGTTGATGCCTTTTTCAACAGCCTATTAATTATGAAGGCAAATGAAATAAGAAAAACTTTTCTGGAATATTTCAAAAAAAATGGGCATACCATAGTTCCGTCCTCGTCTCTTGTGCCAAAAGGGGATCCCACATTATTATTTACCAACGCTGGCATGGTTCAATTCAAGGGCGTATTCCTTGGCGAGGAAAAAAGGGATTATAAAAGGGCGGTCTCTGTCCAGAAATGCATGAGGGCAGGCGGCAAGCATAATGACCTGGAAAATGTGGGCAGAACTACAAGGCATCATACATTTTTTGAAATGTTAGGGAATTTTTCATTCGGGGATTATTTCAAAGAAGAGGCAATAGCTTATGCATGGGAGTTTATAACAAAAGAGATTGGTTTTAACCCAAAGGATCTCTGGGTTACTGTATTTCAGGAGGATAATGAGGCAGCAGGAATATGGGGAAAAAATACAGGCATATCAAAAGAGCGCATTGTCAGGATGGGAGAAAAGGACAACTTCTGGGCAATGGGAGATGTCGGGCCGTGCGGGCCGTGTTCAGAGATTATCATTGACCAGGGCAAGGATATTGGCTGCGGCAGGCCAGCCTGCGCTGTGGGGTGCGACTGCGACCGATTTCTTGAAATCTGGAATCTGGTGTTCATGCAGCATAATAAAGACTCAAAAGGAAAACTCTCACCGCTGCCAAAACCGAGCATTGATACCGGCATGGGGCTTGAAAGGCTCGCCGCAATAATACAAGGCAAAAAAAGCAACTACGAAAGCGACCTGTTTGCGCCTATTATTAATTTTATAAAAGAAGTTTCAGGAAAAAGCTATGGCGAACTGGAAACAAATGATACATCCATCAAGGCCATTGCGGATCACAGCCGCGCAGTGACATTTCTTATAACAGACGGTATCCTGCCGGGCAATGAAGGAAGAGGTTATGTCTTAAGGAGGATTTTAAGAAGGGCGTCCAGACATGGAAAACTCCTTGGCATAAATGAGCCGTTCTTATACAAGGTATGCGGCAAGGTAATAGAGAGTCTGGGGGCGGCATATCCTGAAATAATTGCAGCCAGAGACTCTATTATAAAGGCAACTGAAGGCGAAGAATCCCGCTTTCTTGAAACACTTGAAAGGGGATTAAATATATTAGATGAGGAAATAAAGACACTAAAACAAAAGAATAAAAGGGTAATCCCCGGTAATGCTGCGTTTAAACTCTACGACACATACGGATTTCCTCTTGATTTGACTTCTGACATAATCAGGACGCAGGGCTTTACAGTGGATGAGGAGGGCTTTAACACGGAAATGGAAGAACAACGGTTTAAGGCAAGAGGGGCATGGAAAGGCTCGGGTGAGCTAAAGACACATGAGATTTACGGCAAACTCGTAAACTCCGGCATCAAAACCAATTTCGCCGGATACCATACGGATGTAACATCGTCAAAAATTCTCTGTCTTATAAAGGATGGAACTATTGTTGACAAGGCCTCTCAGGGAGACAATATAGAAGTCATAACAGAGCAAACTCCGTTTTACGGCGAATCAGGCGGACAGGTTGGCGATATAGGCTCTATTACCGGAAAAGGCTTTGAACTGACTGTGGTTGATACAAAAAAACCTTTGCCGGATTTAATTGCCCATCACTCTACAGTAAAAGAAGGCAATGTTTCAACCGGCTCTACCGTTGAGTTAATCCCTGATTTAAATATAAGAAAGGCAACAAGCCGGCATCACACAGCCGCACACATTCTCCATGCTGCCCTTCGCAATATCCTTGGCGAGCATGTGCGGCAGGCAGGCTCTCTTGTGGGTCCAACACGGATCAGGTTTGATTTCAGCCATTTTTCTGCCATATCTGAAAAAGAACTTGATAAGATAGAACATATGGTAAATGAAAAGATAATGGAAAATCTTGAGGTGAATACAGATACCCTTTCATACAAAGATGCGGTAGCCAAAGGCGCTCTGGCCTTTTTCGATGAAAAATACGGAGATACCGTGAGAATGGTAAACGTGGAAGGATTCAGCAGGGAGCTCTGCGGCGGCATCCATGTTAAAAGAACAGGTGATATCGGGTTGGTCAGGATATTAAGCGATTCCTCTGTTGCGGCAGGGGTAAGAAGGATAGAGGCCGTGGCAGGAACAGCAGCGCTGAAGGCTGTGGAAGAAGAAAGAGATGTGATTAAAGAAGCAGCCTTAATATTAAAGACCTCGCCAAGGGATGTGCCTGAAAAGATAAATAGACTCATTTTGCAGCACAAGACCCTGGAAAAAGAGATGGAAAACCTCAAGGCAAAGCTTAAAAGCGGCGGCGCACTTTCTATCCTTGAACAGGTAAAAACAATAAAGGGGATAAAGGTGGTTTGTTCTGAAGTGGAAGCCGAAAGACCGGATGACTTGCGACAGCTGGCGGATATATTGCGCGTAAAAATAAATTCAGGCATTGTCGTCTTGGGCAGCAAGACAAACGGCAAGGCATTTATACTTGCGGCGATAACAAAGGATTTATCCGGCAGATTCAATGCCGGCAGCATTATCAAGGAACTTGCGCCTGCCATCGGCGGGAAAGGCGGCGGCAAACCTGATATGGCGCAAGCAGGCGGAGACAATCCAGCAGGATTAAAGGCTGCAATGGAAAAGATATATTCAATAGTTGAAAAGACTCAAATCTAAAAACAACAGGAGGCAATCATGGCCACAGACATCTTTAAGAGGGCGGCGATTATGGGTATTGGAATCATGAGTTTAACTGAAGAAAAACTTAAGGAACTGGTAAAAGAATTAGAAACAAAGGGCGAGGTAGGTGAAAAAGAGGGTAAAAATTTATTAAAAGACCTCCTGACCAGGGCGGACAAAGAAAAAAAGGTAGTAGAAGAGAATATCAAAAAAGGCATTAAAGCTTATCTGGCAAAGGTTAATATAGCCAGCAGGGAAGATTTAATAAAACTTGAAAAAAGGGTCAATGGCCTTGAGGAAAAGATAAAGAAACTGGCAAAGGCAGTGAAAGAATAAAGTTCCAAATAAGGGTTGGTTTGGTTTCAAACCAGCCCCCTACTTTTTCTCTGTTGTAAGATTTATATACATCTGAGCCTTTTTATCGTTCGGGTTTTTATGAAGAACCTTCATCCATTCTGCCTTAGCCTTCTCTATGTGCCCCATTGTATAATAGGTAATTCCCAGATTTATCCTTGCAGGAATGTATTCAGGATTTATGTTTATCGCCTCTTCCAGTTCTCTTACGGATTTACTGTAATCCCGCATATCTCTGTATACAACACCTAATTGATTTTTTATATCCGCAAAGGTAGGCCTTAATGCAATAGCCTTTTTATATTCATCAACAGCCTCTTTGTAAAAACCGAGATCCTGATATATAGCCCCTATCTCTGTATGCATATTTGCAAGCTTGCCTTTGGCATATGGGTCCAGATATGAAGTAGTGCTTCCTGCCCCAGCATCTTTCGCCTTAGCGTAAATATCCCGCGCCTTATCAAACTCCCCCATCTCATTATATGCCACAGATAGGTTTAAAGATACCTCGGTGTAATTCGGATTAATTTTAAGCGCCTTTTTAAAACATTCTATGGCATCAGCCTGCTTGCCGGCTGAATAATAAATAAAACCGAGCATGTTGTAGACATCAGCAAAACTGTCCTTTTCCTTTAAAACCTCTTCCAGATATATCTGGGCTTCCGTATAGTTTTTTTCATCAAAGGTCTTTTTCCCCAATTCATACGATTCATGCCAGGTTCTTTGCATCACAACCTCCTATCCTCTACCCCTCATGATTGTCACTCATCCAGTTTTTTACATCTTGAACGAATGAACTATACGGAAAATTTGTAATAAGCGTCGAAAAGGCGTCCATTGCAAGGTCTTTCTCGCCTAATTCTATATACGATTTGCCAATATAATACAAGACCTTGTCCGAGAGGCCGGTGTCAGGATATTTTTTTAAAATTTCCGCAAACCTGGCCAATGCGCCTTTATATTTCTTATCTTTAAAATAAAAATTCCCTATGTAAAACTCCCTATCTGCCAATCGTCTTTTTAAAAAGACAGCCATCTCCTTTGCCTTATCTGCATATATGCTTGACGAATACAGTGAAATTATATCGTTGAATGCCAGAAGGGCCTTCTGTGTGCTGGCTTGGTCCCTGTCTATTGTGGATACCTCCCTGAAATAACTCATACCCTTTTGAAACAGGGCATAAGCAGTCTTTGGATGATTTGGGTGCAGGCTGATAAAATTGACATAGTAAGAGGCTGCATCGCTGTATTGGGCGCTGCTGTAATACGCGTCTGCCAGAAGAAGTTCCGCATCCACAGCAAAGGGGCTTATTGGATAGCCTTCCATAACCTGCTTAAACTTATCTATTGCCTCATTATAATCGCCGTCATTATAGAGGGCCGCGCCTTCTCTATACAATAAGGCAGGGTCATTATTTTTAGCTATCTCCTCTTGTGTAGCGGCACAACCGGAAAGGACAGTGAACAGTAAAAATATCGTCACCAAACTTGTGACTTGTGACTTGTGACTTGTAACCTGTAACCTCTGAATTCCGACCTCTGATCTTTTCATGTTATTTTAAGCAGTTCTTTTACCACAGATAGGACATTGGGGGCCTGAATTGGTTTGGTTATGTAGGCATTTGCTCCAAGGGAAAGGGCCTTTTCTCTATCTTCCTTTCCGCCCTCTGTTGTAACCATTACTATAGGGATATCCTTATAATCAGGGTTGCCCCTGATGATGCTTACTAATTTAAGACCGTCCATAACAGGCATGTTTATATCAGCCAGCACAAGGTCAAACTTACCACTTGTAAGCTTCTTATAACCATCCACCCCGTCCGCTGCATCGACAGTCTCTACGTCGCTTAACCTCTTTACAGCAAAGGTCAAAAGCTGCCTCATGGTTGGTGAATCGTCAATTATCAGTATCCTGTAAGCCATAATTTATTTAGTAAGAAGATTGATAAATCCCTGTATTGTGGAAAGTTTTCTCTCGGACTCGGAATAGAGCTTTGAGCTAAATATAGCTGTGGCAGCATGGCCGGCCAATAAAGTAAACAGCTCATAATCCAGCTCTGTAAACTTCGGCTTTTGCTGTAAAAGTTTATATATGGCTACCACGCCTATTACATGCTCTTTTATCTTTAATGGTATGCATACAATAGGCAATTGGGGGTCAAATTTGCCAAACGGCTTTATCTCGTCAACAAAGTAGTTCTCCCCGCTCTTTGCAACATTGCCGATGATGCCTGTTCCGATCTTTATTAAAGGGATTTCTTCCCTGTCAACACCCTCGGTAGCCACTGCGGTAAGCTCATTGGTTTTTTCATCCAACAGAAGAACCCCAAATGTTTCAGCGCCAATAAGGTTTATTACAATCTCCAGAATAATCTGCAAAACCTCTTTAAAATCTAACGTGGAGTGCAGTTGAAAACTGGCAACATAGAGGTTGGCAAGATTATTATTCTCATACTCTATCTCCAGGTACCTATTAGCAAAGTCCTTGTTTTCAGCCTCAACAGCCCTGTGACGTTCCATGAGCTTATTCATCTCATCTTTAAGGGATTGCAGTTTTTTGTTAAGCTCGGCTGCCAGTTTATCACTGCCGCCGGCGCCTGACATCTTTACAAGCCTGTTTTCTTCCTCAAGCTGCACTACTTTAAATCTAAGGCGCTCGTTCTCTTTCAAAAGCTCTTGTGTAAAATCAGCCCCTTTTTTAAAGAGCTGCATAAACTCTTCTGCCCTCGAAAATATATTTTTTTCATCGCTCATCTATTGTCCCCTTAAATACTGTCCCCTTAAATACGTCTGCGCCTGTTTCTTCATAATCTAACATACTGCATTATCCCATATCAAGCTCTTTTTAACAACCCTGTTGCGCATACTTTCACTATTTTAGGCCCGATGTCATAGAGAGGGACAACCTCATCTACCGCGCCTGTTGCAATAGCGGATTCCGGCATGCCGAATACAATAGATGTCTCCTCTGACTCGGCTATAATATAACCGCCCTTTTCTTTTATCCTCACCACTCCGTCTTTGCCGTCATACCCCATGCCGGTAAGCACAATCCCCATGGTCCGTTCACCCCAAATTAATGCGGCTGACGAAAACATAATATCCACAGAAGGCACATACTTATCTGCTTCTTTCCTCTCTAAAAGATTGGTTACAACCTCCCCTGTTTTGCCTCTTTTAAAGGAAAGGTGCTGCCCTCCAGGAACAATCAATATCTCTCCTGTCTTTACCACCTCTTCATTTGCCGCCTCTTTTACCCTCATTTTACATATATTGTTTAATCTCTCTGCAAATGGTTTGGTAAACCCAGGAGGCATATGCTGCGATACAACCACGCAGACAGGAAACCCCTCCGGAAGGAGAGGCAGTATTTGGGAAAGCGCAGGCGGCCCCCCAGTGGATGAGCCAATGGCTATAACATCAAACCCGCTGATGGGAACCTCTTCCCCGATTAAAGCCTTCGGGGATAAATTTTTAGCCTCTGCCTCAATATCTTCTAAAGGCCTTGAAATACCACTGGCGATCTTTTTCATCTTGAGATGAGGAAGCATCTTAACCTTTCGGATAAGCTCATCTTTAATATTAAATAAAGTCATAGAGGGCGTATGTGTGGGTTTTGGTATAAAATCCACAGCGCCCAGTTCCATCGCCTTGAACACATCAATATCCCCATCCTTGCTGCTTATGACTATGACAGGAATAGGGTTGGTTTGCATAAGTATGCGCAGGAATGTAAAACCATCCATAACAGGCATCTCCAGATCAAGGGTAATCAGGTCCGGCTTAAGCCTCATTGCCTGCTGTAGCCCATCTATCCCGTCAGTTGCGGTCCCCGCCACCGCCACCCCCGGAACTGATTCAAGGAGTTTGGTTAATGTGCGGCGATTAAATGCAGAATCATCTATTATCAGAACCTTTACCATATCCATAATTTACCTGCTTACTGCCAGAAATTCGGCGTCTTTAACCCCCTTAAACGGCTTCCTGTATACCATATCATTCTTTAAATGCTGTAAGGTGTATGCGGTAGATATATTCATCATGGATTCAGCGTGCCCAAGGAGAAGGTAGCCGCCATCCTCTAATTTATCATAAAAATTATGCATAACCTTTTTCTTGGATTCGGCGTCAAAATATATCAATACATTTCTGCAAAAAATTACATCCATATTCTTTAAAAGACTCATTCTGCTTCTGTCAATAAGGTTAAGATAACCAAAGCTTACCATATTTTTTATTTCATCATTTACCTTATATTTTCCATCAGGTGTGGGCTCAAAATATTTATCTATAAACATTTGCTCTGAACATCTGAAAGAGTATTTGCTGTAAACCCCTCTCCTTGCCGCCTGCAATACCCTCTGGCTTATATCATTTCCAAATATCTCAATATTCCAGCCTTTAAACTGCCCGGTTTCAAGGATAAGCATAGCAATCGTATACGGCTCCTCCCCTGTTGAACAGCCTGCGCTCCATATTGACAGAGTCTTTGCTTTATGGGTATCTCCCTTTCTATTCTTTATTTCAGGAAGTATCTCTTCGCTAAACGCCTTAAGCTGGTGCATCTCTCGGAAAAAATAGGTTTCGTTTGTAGTAAGTATATCTATTGCGGCAGATAGTTCTTCGCTTGCCTTCGGGTCGTATCTCAAGAACCTGTAATACTCCTTGAATCCCTTAAGCCGGTGAAACCTGACCCTGTTGGAAAGCCTTTTTTCCAGCAAAAATTTAGAAGAGGCGTCAAAAGAGAGGCCGCAGTGCTCGTATATATAATCCCTTATAAGACGAAACTCCTCCTCATTCATCGGTATGTCAGGTTCAATAATGAACATAAAATTCAGGTAGGGGCAGGCCACCGTGCCTGCCCTTTTAGGGGCAACCACAGGGGGATTGCCCCTACTGTCCTTTCAACGCCTCCGCTATTTTTTGTTTAACAAGGTCATCTGTTTCCACCTTGAGATGCGTTTCAAGGCAGCTTCTTATAAAATTATCTTTTATGTCAGAGAGGATATCCACAACCTGAGCCCGGACATCCCAGTCTGTGTGTTCCAGCAAAGATAGTATTTCAGTTGCAGAACCTTTCTTATCAAGCCTTCCAAGGATCTGAGCGGCAACTTTAACCACTTCTGTATCATCGTGTGAAAGACATTTCACCACCCACGGTTTTATCTCTTCTATAGTTTGATGCCCCTGAATGGCAATCATGGCCATTGCCTCAAGGGCTGCGCAAACAACCATTCCATTTTCATCACCCACAAGCCCCTTGACAGCCTTGACCGCATTTTCCGTCCCTATCTTGCCAAGACTTTCCACAGCAGCCGCCTTTACCCATATATCCTCATCCGAAAGCAGAAGGAGCAGAGGTTCTGCCGCCTCCTTTGACCTTATACTGCCAAGGACCCTGGCAGCAACAAACCTTACCTCTCTGTCTTCATCGGCAAGGGCAAGGATAATATCCTGAACATACCGACCCTCTCCTCTTTCCCCAAGGGCATGAACAGCGGCCTTTCTCACAAGAGGACTGTCATCCTTTATGGCCAGCCTTATACTTTCAACATTTTCTATCCCGCCAATCCTGCCAAGCACAATAATTGCCTTCTCTCTTACATAAGGGTTATCTGCTGAAAGCAGGGGCAAAATTCTGGAAAGGATAGCTTTATACGAACCTTTGGCAAGGAGGCAAAGGGCGTTTACCGCGGCATTTCTTACATCATCAAATTCATCCTGAAGCAGGCCTATAATCTGGGTTGCCGCCTTTTCAGGATCAATCTTTCCAATGGCCGCGGCAGCGCTGCTGCGCACATGGCCATAATCATCTTTTATGGCAAGAACAAGTATATTCTCTGCCTTCCTGTTTCCAATCTCTCCGAGTATATCGCACAATAATGCCCTGACCTTTTCTTCCTGAAGAGGATAAGAATCTATAATTACATCCAATCCCTCATCTCCTAATTTTATTAAAGCCTCTTTTGCCTCACCGGCTGTTTCATCAAAACGCAGGAACCTGATTAAAGGCCTGACAGCCTCTATCTTCCCGGTTAATCCAAGAATAAAAACAGCCCCTTTTCTTACATTCAGGTCATGGCTTTCCAGCGAAGCGGCAATCTTTTCAATAACAGGAGAGGGAAGGATTGAGATTTGAGATTTGAGATTTGAAATCAGCAAGGATGCGGCAAGCCTTTTTACGGCCACAATAGCAGCCTCTCTGGTTGATTGGGAGTTTTCTTTTAAACCGTCTATAAGATAAGGCACGGCCTCTATCCCGCCCACCTTGCCGATAAGGTCATATGCTGCCCTTTTCAAAAGTCTTTCCTTTAAGGCATTGTATACCCCGCTCATGGGAATAGACCTGCCGATATTTCCCAGCGCCTCAAGGGTTGTAAACTTCAGCGCCATGTCCCCTTTTTCCAATATGTCCAGGAGCGACTGAACAGCTTTATAATTCCCTATCTTTCCCAATCCCTCTATCGCAGAAAGCCTGACATTTTCGTCAGGATCCTCTGTGGCCATTATCAAGGCATCCGCAATAATCTCTGCTGTATCATCGCCTTTATTTGTCCCTATATCTCCAAGGACATCCGTAATAAATTTTCTGACATCATGGTCTCTGTCATTTAAATTTTGAATAAGACATGGAACAGCATTTCTGCCAAGTCTTGTCAAACACTCTACAGCAGAGTTCCTTAAACCTGCGTTATCTTCAGAATGCAGGACATCTATCATAAGAGGCGCTATGGAAGAAACTGCTGCGGCGTTTCCCTGAAATGAAAGAGCCGCATTAACAGCGTCCTTTCTAACCCTCCAACTTATATCTCCCATAGCCTTCTTAAGAAGCGGCAATATCCCAGGCTCAAATGCAATATCAAGGAGACCCTCTATCACCTGTCTCCTTGTCTCTTCATCCGGGCTGTCCAATCTTTCTATTAATTCGTCTATCAACATTGCGTCACACGCCAATCTCTTTCCTCATTTTTGCTATAAGCTCTTCAAAGGCATTTTTCAGATAGGATGTGCCTTTGCGCACATCAGCAGGCACCCTTTTGGCATAATAGGCCTGGCCTTCCTTTATATCAGTTTTCAGAAGTTCCAGGAGATTGCCGTTTCTCAGGCCGCTCTCTACAGCCTCCTGATTGTAGAGGATTATATCCGACATAATAATCCTTGCCAGACGTTTGGCCTCTTCATGGGCGCTGTCTTTGCCGCCTTTCTCAGGTATTTTGACCTTAATATCTTGAGCTGCTATATCCTTTATCTTATCAGAAAGCCTTTCTTCATAAATCACAACAGCCTCAAAGTCGGCCTTTAAAAGAGGTCTCGGAATATTATAATCTCTCCCCAAAAGCTTATTTATCTTGGGCACAAGATCGTCAGGTATGTGATGCATCTCAATATAATCATCCGCGCCGTAGATTGATGTTGGCATCCTCTTATATCTGGTCTTGTCATAAATAGAGGCAAGAAGAATGACCTTAATATGCTTCAGCCTTTCATTATTCTTTATAAAATCGCATATCTCAAAGCCGTACATCCCTGAGAGGGCGACATCTACAAGGGCTATATGGGGGGGCATATTTATTTCTAAAAACTGCAGCGCCTCTATGCCGTCCTTGGCAAGGACAACCTCAAAACCGCGGCCGGAGAGAAAATCTTTAATGGCAGAACAAAAATGCGGGTTGGCATTGGCAACCAGCACCTTGTCCCTTGTTTGCTCTTCTGCAGACGGTCTGGATTTTATAAGGAATGGCCTTTTGCAGCTATTACATATAATCCTTTCACCGGCTTGAGTTATACCGGTTGGTTCAAATGTATTAGGCGCCTTGCATCCCGGACATTCTATATTCATTATTGCTCCCTAAATTTATGGTTCAATTTACAAAATTGAACCAACAACAGCAAGGCCGCCATTTTTTTATACCTCTCTGCCTGAATCCCCAAGCTTAAACTTCTCCAATTCCTGCTTAAGGTTATCCATCTCATTTTTGAGCATGGAAGCCATATCTTCCAGCATTCGCGCATTTTCCATGCCTTTTGTTGCTCTGGTGGTTATCTCTATAACAGCGGCGGATATCCTCTGGCTCTCACTTTCCTGACGGGACGAGACAACATTTATCTCCTCTACACTCTTCATCATATTTTCTGTATTTGATGCGATAATCTTGCTCCCCTGCGCCTGCTCGGTAGTAGCCTTTTTTATCTGCGAGGCAAGTTCTCTCATCTTTTCAACTGCCTTGACTACCTGAGCTGTGCCTTGGGATTGCTCATGCGTGGCCATGGCCATCTGGTGGATAGTGTTGGTAATGCTCTCAATATTCTGCATAACTTGTTTAGAGCTGCTGGCCTGTTCCTTGGTTGCCTTGGCTATCTCAAGGCTCATAGACTGAAATGCCTTGAATCTTCCCGTTATCCCTTTAAACACAAGTGTGGTCTCTGTGGAAAGTTTTTCCCCTTCCACAACCTTTGCCATTCCCTCCTCAACAGACACAACAGCCCTGTCTATCTGACCCTGAATGCCTGACACAATGCCTGTAATCTCTCTGGTTGAGGCGGCAGTCCTCTCTGACAACTCCCTTATCTCGTCTGCAACAACGTTGAACCCTTTGCCATGCTCCCCTGCCTGGGCTGCGAGAATCGTGGCATTCAATGCCAAAAGGTTGGTCTCCATTGCCACATCGTCAATCACATTCACTATCTTGCCAATCTCCTTTGACCTCCGGCCAAGTTCATCTATAACCGCTGCAAGGCTATTCACAGATTGCTTTATCTTTTCCATGCCTGCATGGGCAAGCTCTACCGCCTTTACCCCCTTTTCGCCCTCCCCCGCCACTTCATTGGAAAGTTCAACGCCCTCTCTGGCATGTTTCTCTATCTCCATGGCTGATGCGTTTATCTGAATAAGGGATGAGGCTGTTTCATCCGCCCCCCTTGAGATATTATCAGCTCCGGCTGCAACCTCTTTAAGTGAGCTGTCAATCTCTTGTATAGAGGTTGATGTATCCCCCACGGCAACTGTAAGATCAGCCATGCTGCCATCCACCTCTTCAACAGACGCAGCCATCTCCAGAATCGAGGAAGATGTATCTTCCGACAATTTCAGGAGCTGCTCCATACCTTTGGCAATATCCTGCGCTATCTTATGAAGCTCTTCTATTGACGCTGAAACATCTGCCATGGCTGCGGTCTGATCCTCTGAACCCTTTTTTATGCTGAATACGCCTTCTGCAATCCTTTTCACCGCTGTGTCTACATTTGCAGAAGATTCTTTGGTTTTAAGTATAATACCCTTCACTGCTTCATTCATGCCTCTGCCGAGTTCCCCTATCTCATCCATCTTTCCCTTAACACCAAACTGCTTCATAATCCCTCCATCCGCTTAATATTTGTAAATTGAAAATTTCGTTTGCGGGAGCAGGTTTGTAACCTGCTCCTGAATATTTCGTCATCTCACAGGCTGGAAGCCTGTGCCACTATACAGGCGCGATTAGAGATATCTTTTCCTCTGCGGTAAGCATCTTGTCAAGATTTATAACAAACAGCAGTTCTCCTTTAATATCCGCCATAGCGTCCAGATACTCAGCCTCTGCCCCCTTTACCATCCCCGGCGGCATAAGATGCGTCTTCGACAGCGAAATGATATCTGTAACATCGTCAACAACAATACCCACAATTCTATTTTCAAGCTGCGCGATAATAATCCTGGTTCTTGAACTAATATCTGACAGCGCCTCAAATCTTTTCCTTAAATCTATAATGGGTATAACCATGCCCCTTAAGTTTATAACACCATCAATAAAGAAAGGCGCCTTTGGCACCGACTGAACCTTTTGATACCGGACAATCTCCTTTATCTGCATTATATCCAGACCATACGGCTCTGTTCCCAGCTTAAAACAGACCACTTGTATATCTGTTGAATCGACTGCTGTTTGCTCAGTTTTCTGCAAAACCTGCTTTTTTTGTATTTTAGTTATACCAGTCATTTGTCGCTGCGCTCCATTGTAAAATGAAGATTGGAAATTGCAAATTTAAAGTTTATATTCTTTTATTTTGCAATCTGCAATTTGCAATTATTAAATTTAAACATCTTCCATCTTAATCAGCATCGGGAGATTAAGCAGGATAATTAGCCTGTCTTTATGATGGACAACACCCCGTATAAATTCACCACCCGCCTCTTGCTGAATAGTGGATGTTGATTCTATATCATTTGGATTAACCCTGACAACACCCATTATCCTGTCAACTATCAAGCCAATCTTTATATCCGTATGAGAGGCAACTATCATCCTATTTTCAGGGCTTATATCTTTTTCCTTTAATCCAAGCCGTTTCTGCATGCTTATAACAGGGATTATCTCGCCTCTTAAAGATATTATGCCTGCAATAAAAAACAGCGCATGCGGCATCTCGGTTATTTCTCTCATCTTAATCACTTCCGATGTCTCGCTTAATTCCAGCGCATATTCTTCGTCGTCCACAATAAAGGAGAGAAGCTGAAGCAGTTCTCCCTCTCCTTTCTTCTCTATATTCTTTTTATAAAACTCATCTGCCGTAGGCGCCATGTAGAGTTGGGATTCTTGAGTCTGAATTTGAGAGTTTTTTCTTATGTCCAGCATAAATAATCCTTTTAAAGAGTCAGAGAGTCAGAGAATCAGAGTAAAAACTGCGGCTCTATGACCCTTTGACTCTCTGACTCTTTCTTTCACGCTGCCCTTTCGCTCGTCCCTTTGCCCACAACAGTTATGATTCCGGCAATATCAACAACTAAAAGCGTTCCCATATCTCCAATATCTGTAGCGCCGGCAATACCACTAACCTTAAGAAGTTTGCCCAGAGACTTGATAACCACGTCCTGCTGCGAGATTATGCTGTCAACCAATATGCACAGCATGTAATCCGCAATGCCGACAATTATGCCGCGCATCTCCGCTTTTTCTTTTATCTTAATCCCAGGATGTAAAAACTGCTCCAACCTCAAAACGGGAATGGTTTTCTCCCGCAGCACAAATACCTCTTTCTTTTCCATTGTCTTTATATCCGACGGACGGATATTCAATATCTCAAGAACCCCGTTAAGCGGTATAACGTATCTCTTTGTGCCTGCCGCTATTACAAGCGCCTGTATAATGGCCATGGTAATAGGAAGAGTTAGGATAATCCTTGCCCCCTTTCCCTCCGCAGTGTCTATATCAACTGTTCCGCTCAGACGGGTTATATTTTCCTTTACCACATCCATACCAACCCCTCTCCCGGAAACCTCGCTAATCTCGTCTTTTGTAGAAAACCCATGAATAAATATGAATTCAAGCAGGCTCTGCCTTGAAAGGGTATTGGAAGACGGCTCATCTGTAAGCCCTCTTTCTACAGCCTTTCTTCTTACAGCCTCTATATCTATTCCCTTGCCGTTATCGGCAACCTCAATTACAACATGGTTTCCTTGCGGATATGCCTTGAGATTGATTGTGCCGGCCCTTGGCTTGCCCGCCTTTTCTCTCTCTGCCGGGGGTTCTATACCGTGGTCAATGGCGTTCCTGATTATGTGCATCAATGGGTCTGCCAGATCCTCTATAATCAATTTATCCAGTTCTGTATCTCCGCCTGTTTGGACAAGCTCAACCTCTTTGCCTGTTTCCTTAGAGAGCTTCCTTATTACCCTTGTAAATTTGTCAAAAAGCTGATGAATGGGCACCATCCTGACCTCTATCATGCTCTCCTGAAGTTCCTTCAATCTCTTTTCAAGGTTCTTGTCAATCTTGGAAAGTTCAATTGCGGTTCCTGTAAATCCCATTTCAAGCCGCAGCTTATTTACAATCTGAGATATGGACGCCTTTAACTGTGAGAGCTCGCCGACGGTATTCATTATGCCGTCAAGTTTCTTTATATCCACACGCACGGTATTGCTGACGCTTCTGAGTGTGGTCTCTTCCATCTTTGTCTCTAATAAAATTTCCGCCCCTGCCCTGTCTCCGGCGCCCTCCTGTATAAGATGCCCTCGCACAATCTTTATAGCAAGATTGCGTCCCTTGAGCGTATCTTCAACAAATTCCGCGCCCATGTGCGTGCCAAACAGGATATCAAAATGCAGCGCATCTTTATTTGTGCCTGTGGAAGGGAGCGTGGCTATAACCTCTCCAACGGATTTAAGAAAATCTGTAAGCTCAACTAACCCTTCATCAAAGACAGTCAACGTGAATTCCGCGCCTACGAGAAGAAGGGCGTTCCCGGCCTTTATATTTTCGTTAAGCCTGTGCTCTTCATACTCGGTAAGCACGGCAAGAATGCCTTTATCAATATCTATATCCCCTGAAGACCCTGATACGGCCGGAAGTGAAGAACCTGTAAGCCGTTCAAATTTTGCTATCATAGCGTCAACCTTGCCCATTCCAAACTCTTCATTTTTACCCTTTACCACCACCATTTCATTTATCAGGTCAACAGCTTCAAACAGGGCATTCACAATCTCGTGTTTAATGGAGAGCTTTCCCATCCGCAGGGAATCAAACATATCTTCCATCTTATGGGTCAGTATTGCCATCTCTGCAAAACCAAACATGCCGGATATGCCTTTGAGCGTATGCGCGGAGCGGAAGATGCTGTTAAGGATATCAGGTTCAACATGTCCGACATCAACCCCTTCCCCAAGCTTTGAGAGGTTGTTCGTCAATTCACCAATGATATCCTCTACCTCTGCCAGAAATTCATTAATATCCATTTTAGATTCGGTCATAGTATTTACCTCATTCTATCAAACCTAAAGGTTTGAGCTACACATGTAACTCAAGGCTTTAGCCTTGAAGACCTTGCCCTATTACCTTTCACCTATTTTTAGATATTTCTTCACTAATCTCTGAAGTTCCTCTGGATTAAATGGCTTTACCAGATATTCGTCGGCGCCAAGGGAAAGTCCCTTTTCTTTATCCCTTTTACTCCCCTCTGTAGTAATAATAATAAGGGGAATATGTTTGTAGTTCTGGTTTTTCTTTACAAAACTTACCAATTCCAGGCCGTTTATGTCAGGCATATTTATATCTGTAATGATCAGATCAAAGGAATGATGGGGAAGGAGTTTCAGCGCCTCAAAACCGCTATTTGACTCAAATATTTCCAGGCCGTCTATAACCTCCACAGTGGATGTTATCATGGCGCGGGTGGTCGATGAATCCTCAACAATGAGTATTTTTACTGACAAGGACTACTCCTTTCGTATTGCGCTGAGCCTTCTTTCAAGCAATGTTCTTTCCATTGCAATGCCTGCCTGAGCAAGAAATATTTCCAGGCTTTCAGTGTCGCCTATCGGCTTTTCCTCCGGCGCATTATCTCCATATAACAAGGCCGCAACCCTGCCGCTGACTAAAAGCGGGACAAGGAATGACTCAGAAGGCCATCTCCCGCCAAGCTCATTAACAAGATATTCATGCGCCGGAATATGTTCCAGACTTTTTTTTATTGTCATCTTCCTAAAAATAGCCTCTTTAAATATTGACTCTTCCGCAGTTGAAATCCGCATCCCTTTTATGCGGCGATTAGGATCGCCGTTTTTCAGGACAACACCAAATTGTCCCAACCCCTCGATTGTATCCCTTTTTACAATAAAAAGCACGGCCCTGTTCATAATCTCGCTTGCAAACCTAAGTATCATCAGGGTTATCTCGCTGGAGGAACGGGGATTTTGCAATTCAAATATCATTGACCTGAGAAGGGCAAGGCCAGGGCTTGCCGCAACATGCTCAATCCGCTCTTCCTCAGCAATACCCGCCTCTGCCCGGATACTTTTTGGACTGAAACCCTCCTCAAGAGGCTGCGCAAAAATTTCTTCCTTCTTTTCCTTCTTTACAGGCGCAAACCCTGCCTTTTGAGGAGGCTTTTCTGCCGGCTGCGGCTCTGGCGCCGGCTTGACAATAATTTCAGGCAGCGGAGGTTCGATTTTGGGCAACGGCGAAGGCGGGGCAGCAGCCTTTCCTGCCCTGGATTCGTCTAAAAGGCGGGTTCCCTCCATTGCCAGAAACTGCGGATTAAGACCTGGCTCAGCAATGAAGACAGACCCCGGCCTTATCCATTTAATCTCTTCAATTACATCCTTAAGCTCAAAGTTAAAATTACCCTCTTCTATAAAAAGGCTGAAGACTGCGCCTTGCGCACTATTGCTAACAGGTTTTTTTGAGATGTCAGTAGAATAAGCCGCAATCACCAGGCCGTCCTTAAAATATATCTTTCCTTCTACAACCTTGCCTCTGATAGCAAGAACCCCAGACCTTCTGCTCAAAAAGATAATCTGAAATATATCGCCGAGTCCAAGATCCTCTAAATTTCCTACTAAACTCATCTATAAATTCTCCAGGTAAATCTGCTAATATTTATGCGTAAGCTCACTCTTTTCTAACACAGCCATAGGGTTATGTAAAGTTTTTTAACTCAAATAACCACTTCTTCAGCCTTTTCTATCATCCGCATGTCCAATAAAAATTTTCCTTTGTGCACCCTGCCCAAAACAGGCGGGATATTTTTCAGGAACATCTTAAAGATTTTCTCCGGCGGCAAGGTATTATGGGCGATAGAAACAACCTTTGTAGCAATCACCTCAATAGGTAAAGAACCACTTCCTATCTGACTAAAACCATCCTCAATTCCCACAATATATCCCTTGCCAAGCCTCTCTTTAAGAAGCCTTGCAGCCACCTTTGCAACTGTTTCTATATCAGAAACAGGTCTTGTTAAAATCCTTAAGGTCGGAAGCCTCTTATGCAACGTGTCCGGCTGTAAATAAAGTCTTAACGTGGCCTCCATTGCAGCGATAGTAAGTTTGTCAACCCTTAATACCCTCTTCAAAGGGTTTTTATTTATCCTCTGGATATATTCCCTCTTTCCGGCAATAATGCCTGCCTGAGGCCCGCCAAGCAGCTTATCACCGCTGAATGTAACAATATCCGCGCCGTCAGCAAGACTTTCTCTAACCACAGGTTCGCCCGTCTTGACGGGGAAACCAAATTGGGATATATCAACCAACAAACCGCTTCCCAAATCTTCAACCACTGGAATATTGTATTGTCTCCCAATTCTTACTAATTCCTTCAAATCCACATTTGATGTAAAACCAATCACCCTGTAGTTGCTTGTATGCGCCTTCAAAAACACGGCTGTATCCTGATTTATGGCAGAGATATAATCTTCCGGATGGGTCCTGTTAGTTGTCCCAACCTCAAGAAGTTTACATCCGCTTTTCTTTATCACATCCGGAATTCTGAAAGAACCCCCTATCTCTATAAGCTCGCCCCTGGAGATAATAACCTCTTTCCCTTCAGCCAGTGTATTCAATGTTAAGAAAACTGCCGCTGCATTGTTATTTACAATGGCAGCCGCCTCTGCCCCTGTAAGATGGCATACGACAGCCTCTATATGGCTGTCCCTGTCTCCCCTTTCGCCTTTTTCCAGATCAAATTCAAGACTCACTGGATTGCCCGCGGCAATCTTAACAGCCTCAATAGCCTCATTGCATAATGCCGCCCTCCCTAAATTCGTATGCAAAACTATACCGGAGGCATTAACCATCCTTTTAAGAGATGGTTTCAGCATATTTTCCAGATATTGCTTAACCAGCATCTCTATCTTATCCCTTGAAGTATCCATCCGATGACCAGCG
Source organism: Deltaproteobacteria bacterium (assembly GCA_030690165.1). Taxonomy (NCBI): domain Bacteria; kingdom Pseudomonadati; phylum Myxococcota; class Myxococcia; species Deltaproteobacteria bacterium. The sequence goes on from JAUYHF010000006.1 coordinate 47,340, forward strand.
ATAATATCAGTTCTCATCTTCCCAAGAATATCTCTGACAGCTTGTATAACAAGGTCTTTTGAATAGAAACCCCAATATTGTTTCAGGCCAAGAGACCTTAATATCTCGTCAACCGACGGTATTCCCCTTAACTGTTCTTTTGGCATATAAAAATCTATCATGGATGGGAAACAAAGGTCAACACAGACTGCTATTCCTATATTCATTGACATAACCCGCTCTACCCTGCTATCTTAATAGCATGATGCCGATAGTTTCCATAGTAGGAAAATCAGGCAGCGGCAAAACCACTCTTCTTGAAAAGGTTGTAGCTGAACTGACAAAGAGGGGCTACAGAGTCGGCACCATCAAGCACGATGTCCATGGCTTTGAAATAGATTATGAAGGTAAAGACAGTTGGCGGCATAAAAAGGCCGGCGCAAAGACTGTAGTACTGTCTTCGCCCGACAAAATAGCAGTTATAAAGGATGTGGATGAGGAATGGAATCCTTTCATGCTTGGTTTTTCTTTTGTTGACGATGCAGATATTATAATAACAGAGGGCTATAAGAAGGCCGACTACCCCAAGGTAGAGGTTATTAGAAAGGCCAAATCTACAAAACCAATTTGCAGAAAGGATAAAAATCTTATAGCTATTGCCAGCGATATTAGATTTAAATGCAAAGATGTGCCGTGTGTTGATATAAATAACGCAAAAGGCATCGCAGATTTGATAGAAGAGAGATTTTTACAAAAAGAGGCCTGTCGTGAAAAGTCATGTTTAATGGTAAACGGAAAAAAGATAACCCTTAAGCCTTTCATAGATAAATTGCTTGCAGAGGCAATAAAAGGAATGATAAAATCTCTAAAAGGATGCAGAAATCCTGGAGATATAGAGATAAGGATAAAGACATGACCGGCATAATATTGGCAGGCGGAAAAAGCAGCAGAATGGGCTTTAACAAGGCCTTTATAGATATTGGCGGTAAACCCATTATCCATAAAACTGTAAACTTGTTTAAAGAATTATTTGACGAAATCATAGTGGTAACAAACGATCCTCTCGGGTATGAGGAATTAAATTGCCTGACTGTAACCGATATACTTAAAGGCGCCGGCAGTCTGGGGGGCATATATACAGGCCTTTTCCACAGCTCGTCTGAATATAATTTTGTTGCAGCATGCGACATGCCGTTTTTGAACAAAGAAGCTATTTCAAGGGTAATCAAATTTTCAGAGGGCTGGGGTGCAACAGCGCCTTATATTATGGACCGCTATCATCCCCTCCATGCGGTTTATTCCAAAAAGTGCATCAAACCTATAGAGGAAATGATAAAAGCCAAAGACCTGCGCATCACAAATCTCTTTCAAAAAATAAAAGTAAAACGGCTTGAAGAAAAAGACTGGCTCTCAAATGAACATGTTTTATCATCTCTGGACAACATCAATACAAAGGAAGACCTTCATAGGATAGTCAAGAAGATAATCAAACCTCCCCCTTCCCTACTCCATAAGACATGAAAAACAAGGAAGGGCTCCCAAAACTTGTCGCAATAATGCAGAGACTGCGCGGACCAAAAGGGTGTCCCTGGGATAAAGAGCAAACCATGGAAAGCCTTATACCGTTTATTGTGGAAGAGGCATACGAGGTAATCGGCGCTATAGACGCCAAATCCCCTGAAATGCTTAAGGAAGAGCTTGGCGACCTGTTATTCCAGATTATATTTATGTGTCAGCTTGCAAGAGAAAAAGGGGATTTTGACATAGAGGATGTGATGGCGCTATCAGCGGAAAAGATGATACGACGGCATCCCCATGTATTCGGAAAAACAAAGGCAAAAACCTCAAAAGATGTTTTAAAACACTGGGCGAGGATAAAAAAAGAGGAAAAGGACGGCAAAAAGAGAAAAGGATACCTGTCAGACATACCAGAGCATCTTCCTGCATTATTAAAGGCGCATAAGGTAACAGAAAAGGCTGCAGAAGCAGGTTTTGATTGGTCTGATATAAAAGAGGTTTTTGAAAAGGTGGAGGAAGAGATTGCGGAATTCAAGGCTGAGCTAAAAAAAGGGAACATTCAAAGGATGGAGGCGGAGTTTGGAGACCTCATTTTCGCGCTGGTAAATGTTGGAAGATTTATAGAAATAAATCCGGAAGAGGCATTAAGAAAAACCATAGCAAGATTTATAACAAGGTTTCATTATATTGAAGATAAACTCATAAAAAAAGGAAAGGCTTTACATAATGCATCCATTGAAGAAATGGAAATTTTTTGGAAAGAAGCAAAACTCAAAGAAAAAATCAAGCATTACAAGCTCTTAAAACGATTTCCCCACAGCATGTGGATAACTAGTTAGAAACAATGTAAATGTAAAAACCAGAATGTGATTAAATAAGGACTTGCGCTTCATTGCACATTTTTTAATCAGTAAATTATCTTTTAAATTCAAATCATTATATGATTTGCGTCCAATATTCAATTGCGCCTCAGTTCTCTTTCTTTTTACCCAATCTCTCCATAACCATACCGGTCAGAAAAGCCATCTCCGGACTCTTAAAAAGGCGGGCAAACAGCAAATAGCTTGTCACGCCAAAACCTATTGCAAGAACCAACACCGCTAACTTTAGCATGGTAATACCACCATGAGACCAATCAATCAAAATGGATATACCATACACTCCAGCCCCCATTAGAAGAGAGGATATGGCTACTTTTACAGCAGAAGCAAATATCTTCCTTCCTCCAATCCCGCCCAGTCTTTTCCGCAGTATAAAAAAAAGTAAAAACAGGTTTATTATTGCAGAAAGCGATGTTGCCAGAGCCAAACCGCCGTGTTTTAAAGGGCCAATAAGCAAAAAGCAGAATATTATATTCGCAGCCACTGCCACACAGCCAACCAGAACAGGGGTTAAGGTGTCCTTAAGCGAGTAAAACGCTGATAAAAGGATCCTTCGCCCGCCAAATGCAACAAGACCAACGGAAAAAAACCAGAGGGCATAAACAGTCCCTTTGGTTGCTTCATGGCTGAACTCGCCCCTTTGAAAAAGCATGCTGACAATCGGCCCGCCAAGCGCTATAAGACCCACAGTAGCAGGGACTGTAATAAATGTTACAAGCCTTATTGCAAAGGATAATGACTCCTTAAAACCCAACCAGTCTTGTTTTACGGCATATTCAGACATTGAAGGAAGCACAGCAGTTGCAACCGCTATTACAAAAACCCCCATAGGAAGCTCAACTATTCTGTCGGCATAATATAAATAAGAGATGCTTCCCTCTTTAAGATGAGAGGCAAATCTACTGACAATGAGGATGTTTATCTGGTCTACACCAGCAGCAAGGGCAGCCGGAAGCATAAGAAAGACTATCTTTCTTATAGCCGGGTCATTGAAATTAAAATCGGGTCTCGGCAGCATATCATATCTTTTAAGATACGGAAGTTGATAGAGAAACTGAAGAGCGCCTCCAAAAACTACACCAAATGCAAGCGCATAGACGGCTTCTTTAAAAAATGGAATTAGAAAAAGGGTTGAACCTATTATAGATAGATTAAACCAGACAGGCGACAATGCCGGAGCGGCAAAATGCTTTAATGAATTTAGAACTCCCATTCCCAATGCAACAAGACATATAAAGAAAAGGAAAGGAAACATCCACCTTGTTAAAGATATTGCAATGGGCAGTTTATTTGGGATATTTGCAAAGCCAGGCGCAGTGATTTCAACTATTTGCGGCGCAAATAAAACACCCGCTATCGTAAGCGCTGCCAATATAATAGTAAAAAATGTAAATGCCCTTGAAGCCAATCTTTTTGCCCTTTCTCTGGAACCAAGGCTCAATTCCTCTGTAAATACCGGTATAAAGGAAACAGTTAATGCGCCCTCGCCAACAAGTCTTCTGAAAAAGTTTGGAATCCTGTAGGCAATAAAAAACACATCTGCAGATGCGCCTGCCCCAAAATATGCGGCAATAACCGCATCCCTTATATAACCTAGTATACGGCTTAAAAATGTGGCGCTGCCTACAATGGAAGCAGCCTTTGTTATGTTTTTAGCCTCTATCATTATAAAACCCTTGACAATCCCATCTTAATAGTTTAAAAATATATGACAAATTTGAACGGAGGATTAAATGGCAACCCATAAATCAGCGATAAAAAGACACAGGCAAAACCAGAAGCGCAGGGCCCGCAATGTTGCAGTAAAATCTGAGATAAAAACTGCAATAAAAGAGGTTAAAGAAACTATAGCTCAAGGCAGCAAAGAAAACGCCAAGGCAGCGCTTGCAAAGGCTGCAAGGCTCCTTGACAAGGCAGCCTCCAAAAAAACCCTTCACAGGAATAATGCGTCAAGGAAAATATCCCGGCTGACAACAGCAGTAAATTCAATAGGAACAGGCAATAGGCACTAGGCTATGGGTTTTACCTATCGCCTCTTGCCCGACCCATCCTTCGGATGGGTGCCCCGCTATAGCCTATCTTTATAACATAGCTCCATCACAAGCCTCTCCATCACCATACGAGGGCGCTGCCTTCCGGATTTCAGGGCGATATCCGTATTATGGAGCATTTGAAAAATTCTTAACAACCCCTCGTCACTAAAACCTTTTCCATGCTTTAGATACCCCTTAACATAAGTTGGAAATGTCCCCACAACTGAAGCAATACTATTGACTGCAACGCCTTTTTTGTTTAATGCCTTTGCCCTCCAGATAATGCGAAATTGGCGGGTTATCATTCCTAATATCTTTATAGGCTCTTCTTTATGTTCAATGAGTTTCCTGAGATTTATAATCGCCTTTCTTAAATCTTTTCTGCCTATTGAATCTGCAAGGTCAAATACTGTATCCACCCTTCCATTTGTAACAGCCATTTCCACATCTTCTATCTCTATGCTATTTCTTTCACCGACAAAAAGAGCCAATTTGTCAATCTCCTGTTTTATATCCATCAATTCATTTCCAACTGCCTCTAAAATAGCCCCAATTGCATCATCTGTAATTTTTTTACCAAACTCTCCCGCCGCTTTTTTAATCCACGAAGGAAGCTCTGCATCTGAAAGCGGCTTAAGATAAAACAGGTAATTAGCCTTATCTAATGCCGAGAAAAATCCAAGTCTCTTATCAATCTTATCCGCAATAAATACCAGACAGGTCGTCGGGGCAGGATTTTTGATATATGATAAAATAGCCTCTTGCTGTGACTTGGAAAGGGCCCCTGCCCTACTCACTACAATCAGTCTCTTCTGAGACATAACAGGAAAGGTCTGGGCTATAGAAATAATATCATCGGCATCCGCCTCCTTCGCATCAAACCAGTGATAATTCATATCCCTAAAAGAAGAGGACAGCGCCTTTGCCTTAATATCCTGCACCGCCTCTTCTATCAGGTAACTGTCACCGTAAAAATAGAAGACCGGAGACAGTCCCTTACCCCCGATAGAAGAGCTCGGGGACATGCCTTTTTTCAGTCCTTCAATAATTTTTAAGCCGTCCTGCGCCACTAAAATTTCTCCAGCATCCTCTCTTTGATAAGCCTTGCTGTGTCCTTCGCCATCTTTTTAACAGCATCTAACTCCGCTGTCTTTGTTGCATTTATGTCCGCAATATTTACCTTGAAATCTTCATAGTCTGCAACATTCTTATCCTCCCATAAAATATTTCCGTCACTATTGCGGACAAGTGAAACCTCCAGTTTTATGGTAAGCCTGTATTCCTGGATTACATCATTCTTGCTGAACGAAACAGGCGTCAATTCATAGCCTATTACAGCGCCGTTCAGCACAGCCTCGGCATTTTCTTCAACAACCTTCGCAATTCCGCTCTTTACAAACTCGTCAACCAGCGCAGTTGTTATAACCGTCTCCACATCCGGCTTCTGTATCTTATTCTTAAAGAACGGGATGGATATTGCAGTTACATTTCCCGGCATACTGCCGCCCTTGCCGGCGATGTGATAGCCGCAGCCTGTTAAGACAGTAAGGAGTAAGCAGTAACTGCATGCTGTATACCGCATACTTTTTACTGCATACCCTCTGCTCAACCCCTGACTCCTGACTCTCATTCCACCACCACATTCATTATCTTATTCTTCACATAGACCATCTTTTTTACACCCTTGCCATCAAGCCATTCTGCAATCTTTTTATCTTCAAGCACAAGTCTTTCTACTTCCTCCTGAGAGGTATCTATAGCCACATTGATGCGGCCTCTGAGTTTGCCGTTAATCTGCACAACCACCAGCGCCTCTTCCTTTTTCAGGGCAGACTCGTCATATGAGGGCCATGACATATTAAAAACAGTATCCAATTCCCCTATACCCTGCCACAACTCCTCGCACGCATGCGGCGCAAATGGTGAAAGGAGTATCAGAAGGTTTTCAATGGCATTCTTATATGTCGATGCCGCCTTATCTTCCCACTTATAAAGGAAATTCACAAACTCCATAAGCGCGGCAATGGCTGTATTAAAATGAAACCTCTCTAAATCTTCAGTAACCCTTTTTATTACCATGTTAATCTCGTATTTAAGCTCAAAGTTATCAACCCCCTCTTTTCCCCCTTTAGCAAAGGAGGCTGGGCTCCCGTTGCTGCGAAGCATTGCAACGGGAAGCGGTGGATTTGCTCGCTGACTCTCTGACTCTCTGACACTTTGACTCTCATTAACCAGCCTCCACACCCTGTTTAAAAACCTGTATGCGCCTTCAACCCCTTCATCGCTCCATTCAAGGTCTTTCTCAGGCGGCGCAGCGAAAAGAGAAAAGACCCTTGTTGTATCAGCGCCGTATCTTTCAATAATCCGGTCAGGGTCTATAATATTCTTCTTTGACTTACTCATCTTTTCCGTAGGCCCTATCTCCACCGGTTTTCCGCACTTCACGCATGTCTTGTCCTTCACCTCTTCGGGCAAAAGATAGCCGTGCTCCTTGCATTTTATAATCTCCTTGCACACCATGCCCTGGGTAAGAAGATTTGTAAAAGGCTCGTCAAAACCCAAAAGCCCCATATCCCGCATTGCCTTTATAAAAAACCTTGAATAGAGTAGGTGCAGAACAGCATGCTCCACACCGCCTATATACCGGTCAACAGGCAACCAGTAATTCGCAGCATCTTTATTGAATGGCCCTTTGTCCTCATGGGGCGAGGTATATCTTAAAAAATACCACGATGAGTCAACAAACGTATCCATTGTGTCTGTCTCTCTTCTTGCCTTTTTACCGCACTTGGGACACTGGACATTTATAAATTTTTCGGATTGCGCCAACGGCGATGGCCCCTCGCCTGCAAACTTCACATCCTCAGGCAGGGACACAGGCAGGTCTTTATAAGGCACAGGCGCTGCGCCGCATACTGCGCAATATATTATCGGTATAGGGCATCCCCAGTACCTCTGTCTTGATATGCCCCAGTCCCGCAGTTTGTAATTTACAGAGCCTTTTCCAATCTTTTTTTCTTCAAGGCGCTTCACAATGGCTACCATAGCATCCCTGTTATTCATTCCATTAAACTGGCCTGAATTCACCATGATTCCGTCTTCCAGATATGCCTCCTGTATCGTAGCAAAGTCTAATTTTTTATCAGACGGTTGTATAACAACAATCATGGGCAGGTTATACTTTTTAGCAAACTCAAAATCCCTCTGGTCATGGTTTGGAACTGCCATAACAGCGCCTGTGCCGTATTCCATAAGGACAAAATTGGCGAGATAGATTGGCATCTTCTTGTCTGTAAGGGGATTTATGCAGTATGAACCTGTAAACACACCTTCCTTTTCAAGCAATGCCTCTCGCCTGGCGCTTCTGTCTTGCCTTTTTATCTTTTCTATAAATTCGCTGACCGCTGACCGCTGATTGCTGACAACTATCTTTTCAACTACCGGATGCTCTGGCGCAAGGCTCATGAAGGTTGCGCCGAACAACGTGTCCGGCCTGGTGGTAAATACCTTTATGGCATCATTGGAATTCTCAATCTTAAAATCCACCTCAGCGCCCAGGCTCTTCCCAATCCAGTTCTTCTGCATTATAAGAACCTTCTCAGGCCAGCCGGAAAGTTTATCGCAATAATCTAAAAGCTCATCAGCATACGCAGTTATTTTGAAAAACCACTGCTTGAGGTTTTTCTGCTCCACAGGGCTGTCGCACCTCCAGCAGAGACCTCCCTCCACTTGCTCATTGGCCAGAACCGTGACGCACTGCGGACACCAGTTCACAGCAGACTGTTTCTGATATGCCAATCCTTTTTCATATAACTTGAGAAAGAGCCACTGATTCCATCGGTAATATTCAGGGGTGCATGTGGCAATCTCCCTGTCCCAGTCATACGATATACCAAGTCTTTTCAACTGCCTTTTCATATAGGCAATATTTTCGTATGTCCATTTCGCAGGATGCACACCGCGCTGTATAGCCGCATTCTCAGCAGGCATGCCAAAGGCATCCCAGCCCATAGGATGCAGGACATTGTAGCCGCGCATACTCAGAAATCTTGCCGCAACATCTCCAATGGAATAATTCCTCACATGGCCCATATGTATCTTGCCGGAAGGATACGGAAACATCTCCAGCACATAATACTTCTTTTTGGCCTTATCCTCTGTTACCTTAAAGACCTTATTCTCTTCCCATATCTTCTGCCATCTTTCTTCTATTTTTTTGTGGTCGTATTTCTCCTGCACCAATTGAACCCTTGCCCCCTTTTATTTTCTTCAGTCTTTGTCTTTTCTTAACACAGCGCTGCCTTTTTTTCAAACAAAATAAGATATGAATGCACTTGACAGGGAAAAACATCAGAGTATAATTTTTGGATAAAGTATCATATAGGAGGAAAGCTTATGGGAAAAAAGAAAGAGATACAGATAGCTATTGTCGGGTTAGGCAAGATTGGAAGCACCTTTTTAAAAAAGCTGCTTGAGAAAGAAAGACAGGGGATTACGCTCATGGGCGTGGTAGAGCAGAACAAAGATACGCCGGGGATAGAATTGGCTAAAGACAAAGGGATAAAAATATACGACAGCCTTGATAAGCTGTTATATCTCAGCCAAGAGGTGGATGTAATATTTGACCTTACAGGCAATATTGATGCAAGAGAGAACCTGAGAGGCGGTCTGGCAAGAGCCAGAAACCAGCACACCGTCATTGTCCCGGAAGTAATAGCATTTCTCATTTGGAATCTCATAGCGCAAGGCAGCGAAGAATTCCCGGAAAGCGAAGCAAAACTGGGCTATTAACAGCCTGTTAAATTGTTTTGGCGCAGACCAAAACCGATTTTCTTTTTTTCCAAGGCTGAAGCTTTGCCCTACATGTCTTGCTGAACCAGCGTAAGGGGTTTTTTTTACATATCTTGCCTTATCTTATTTTTTCTGTTATTATTTTCTCTTGTGAAGAGGTTAAAACCTAAAAACAGGTTAAAGCTGCTTGCTGTTATCATTAGCGCATTTATTCTTATTACTGTAGCGCTTCCATTCGGCGTCTATCTCTATTTTACAAGCGCCTTACCACAGTTAAATTCACTGCATGAATACAATCCCAATATAATCACAAAGATATATTCCGGCGACGGCCAGGTTGTTGGCGAGTTTTACATAGAAAGACGGATTGTAGTTCCCTTCTCAAAAATCCCGCCCCGGCTTATAAGGGCATTTCTATCTGCAGAGGATGCTCAATTTTACCAGCATAAGGGGGTAGACTACTGGAGCGTCCTGCGCGCCTTTTACAGGAACATCACTGCAGGCAAGATTGTGCAGGGTGGAAGCACTATTACACAGCAGGTGGCTAAATCATTTTTTCTTACCCCTGAAAGGAGCGTAGGAAGGAAGATAAAAGAGGCGCTGCTGGCCTACAGGATTGAAAAAAGCCTTTCAAAGGACGATATACTTCATCTCTATCTCAATCAGATATATCTGGGAAACGGCGCCTATGGCGTTCAGGCAGCGGCAGAGGCATATTTTGGCAAGGATGTGGGAATCCTTAACCTTGCCGAGGCAGCGCTTCTTGCCGGCCTTCCGAAGGCGCCGAGCAAATACTCTCCATACCATTATCCGGATGTGGCGAGGCAGCGGCAGGAGTATGTGCTGCGGAGGATGATAGAAGAGGGTTATATTACAAAGGATGAAGAAGAAAAGGCGCTTAGATATACGCTTAAACTGAAGCCAAAAGAGATAAAAAGCCTCTGGGTCGGACCGTATTTTACAGAGCATGTGCGCAGATATATAGATGAAAAGTACGGCGAAGACCTTCTCTATAGAGGCGGGCTTCAGGTGTATACAACGTTGAATGTAGAGTTTCAGGAGGCTGCAAACGAGGCAGTAGCCTTTGGATTAAAAGAGCATGACAAAAGGCGCGGCTACAGAGGGCCGGTAAAAAGATTGGCAAAGAAAGATGAAATGGATGCGTTTCTCACGGAAGTGATAACAGAATTAAACGGAAAACAGCTTGAAACAGGAAAGATATATGAAGGGCTTGTAACAGCCGTAGATACACAGGGGCAATATTTTTTAGTAAATATCGGCGCTCATAAAGCCCGGCTTGCATTTGAAGACGCAGCATGGGCAAAACTATACAATCCGACTGATGACCCTGATGGCGGGAAAAATCAAGATATTACCCGTGTTATAAGAATTGGCGATGTTATAAAAGTCGCTGTAAAATCGGCTACGAACTCCGAACTTATATCTGTTACACTGGAACAGGAACCGCTCACCCAGGCGTCTCTGATTGCGGTGGAGCCTCAAACAGGCTATATAAGGGCCATGGTTGGAGGGGCGGATTTTACAAAAACCCAGTTTAACAGGGCTGTACAGGCAAAGCGGCAGCCGGGGAGCGCATTCAAGCCGATTATATACGTTGCCGCCCTGGATAAAGGCTACACGGCTGCGTCTGTAATCATAGACTCGCCCATTATCTTTGAGGAAACCGTAAAAGGCCCTGTAACAGGCGTTGACATGGAAACCGAATGGAAACCCAGAAACTTTGAGGAGAAATTCTACGGACCGACAACCTTCAGGCAAGCCCTGACACATTCCAGAAATGTCGTAACCATAAAGATTTTAAAGGACATTGGCGTGGGTTATGCGATTGAATATGCAAAAAAACTCGGCATCCAGTCTCCATTGAATAACGACCTCTCCCTTGCCCTGGGGTCATCCAGCCTGTCTCTTTTGGAGCTTACCAACGCCTATTCCACATTTGCAAATATGGGCAAAAGGGCAGAGCCAATCTTCATAACAAAGATTACAGACAAGGCAGGGAATGTCCTTGAAGAAACTCCATCTCCAATCCTTCAAGATGTTTTAAGCCCGCAGACCGCTTTTATAATGACAAATCTTTTGCAGGGTGTTATACAGGATGGAACCGGCCAGCGGGCAAAGGCGCTCGGAAGACCTGCCGCAGGCAAGACCGGAACTACAAATAATCTGAACGATGCATGGTTTATAGGTTTTACCCCGAATATTCTTGCAGGCGTATGGATAGGTTATGATGGTGAAAGGCCGCTTGGGCACATGGAAACAGGGGCAAGGGCGGCTCTCCCGATATGGCTGGAATTCATGCAAAAGGCAGTGGCAGGAACTTCCCTTAAAAGTTTTTCTGTTCCTGAAGCCGTTGTATTTGCCAAAATAGATATGACGACAGGCAAGCCTGTAACTTTAGCGACAGAGAAGGCAATCTTTGAGGTGTTTAAAGAAGGAACAGCGCCAACGGATTCTGCAAACGCCGCCGGAGGCGCTGGCGCAGTTGACGGAAATACTCCCACTGAAAGGTTTTTTGAAATGGATAGAGGCGCATCAACAGAGGGAAAACCCCCTGCTGATTCTTCTGAAGATGAAAAAATGGATTAAATTATGTCCCAAAAGCTTATTGACTCATACAACCGTCCCATAGACTATCTGAGAATATCGGTTACAGACCGTTGCAACTTAAGGTGTGTTTATTGCATGCCTTCTGAAGGCATAGCGCTCATGAATGCCGATAATATCCTGCGGTATGAAGAACTCATGAGGGTTGCAGCCATTGCAGTAAAACACGGCATAACAAAGATAAGGATTACAGGCGGAGAACCGCTTGTCCGTAAAGGGATTGTAGAATTTATAGAAGAACTGGCAAAATTGAAAGGTATTATAGACTTAAGCCTTACAACAAACGGCGTCCTTCTTAAGGAGTTTGCGCTTTCGCTGAAAAGGGCGGGGCTTACAAGGGTAAATGTGAGTCTGGATTCTTTAAATAAAGAAAGGTTTCATAAAATAACCAGAGGAGATTTTCTTGAAAATGTCATGGATGGGCTTGAAGAGGCGGAAAGGGCAGGCTTAAGCCCGGTAAAGATAAATTGTGTGGTGATAAAAGGCTTCAATGATGACGAAATTCTGGATTTTGCCTTGCTCACAAAAAAGAAACCATTTCACATAAGATTTATAGAGTATATGCCGTTTGAGGCAGAGGCTGCATGGGATAGAGATAAATGCATTTCAGCATCGCAAATAATGGAGAAGATAAACAGCCTTCAGAACCTTATTCCGCTTGGAAACCATGAAAAGAGGACAGGCCCTGCAAGGAGATATAAATTTATAGACGGCATCGGCGAGATAGGTTTTATAAACCCTGTATCAGACCACTTCTGCGGCTCATGCAACAGACTAAGGCTTACAGCAGACGGAAAGCTCAGAACATGCCTGTTTTCTGATGATGAGGTGGATATAAAAGCAGCTATTAGAAATAACTGCACTGACAGAGAAATAGAAGATCTTTTATTCAGGGCTGTAAAAGAAAAACCGGAAGGGCATCGTATCAATGACAATATCTTTAAAAAGTGCAGCAGAACAATGAGCTTTATAGGAGGATAGAAAATTCGCCGCTGCTCCTATCTCTATTTACCCGCCCATTTTTTTATCTCCTTTTAAAATAAAATCAACACCTTGTCAATACAATTGAAATATGTTATTTAAACTCCACCATGTCAAATCTGGAAACAATACTATCAAGAGACAGCTATATACTCGCTGTAGAAATAAGGCTTTTTTGGCTCGTAGCCCTGATATACGGGGTCTGTCTTATCTTATATCTCATCCACCTTGCCACCAAAAAGACCGGCCCCGGAAGATTGGGCACAAACATGCTCTGGCTTGGCGTAATCACCCATGCAGGCCTTATACTTTTAAGGACATTCGAAGGCCAGAGGGCGCCTTTTCAAACCCTTTATGAAAGCCTGTCATGGTTTGCATGGTCAACATCCATTGCATACCTCTATGTAGAAAGACGATGGAAAGATATTTATCTGCCTGGGATTCTTGTAACAGCGCTCTCAATGGGGGCGTGTCTGTATGCCCTGCTAACGAGAAGCCCTGCTGTAGAACCGCTTTCACCTCCGCTTCAGAGCTATTGGTTTGAGTGGCATGTGGCGCTTGCATTCTTATCCTATGCTGTCTTTGTCGTAAGCTGTTCAATAGAGATAATCTATCTTGCGATAAAACCTTCTGTAAAAAAAGGCCTGAGACCGGAATATGGCCTTAATACAAATAATCTTGAGACATTTCACAGACAGTCTTTCAGGCTTGCCTTATTTGGCTTTCCACTTCTTACATTCGGCATATTTTCCGGCGCTGCATGGGCAAACGAGGCATGGGGCAGATACTGGGGATGGGATCCAAAAGAGACATGGTCGCTAATCACATGGACGGTATTTGCCATATACCTCCATTCCATGTCAATACCAAGATGGAATAAACTGCCCGCGTCAATATTCAACATACTCGGCTTTATATGTATGCTTATGACATTTATAGGCGTAAACTGGCTGGCAAGGCTTCTGGGAATACCAAGTTTACATTTGTATGCGATGTAAATAAAAATGATTATTCTAACAAAAATAAAATCTATTAACTGGCAGGGCATTCGTGAAAATAAAATCTATAAGAGATTTGCATCCCTTAAGACCTCTTGTATATTTCTTGGCATTCTGATCGGGTTTTATATCATAGGAACCATCTTTCCGCAGGGCGCCGGGCTTGACGATTATATAAAATCAGGGGGCGGTTTTACATCCTTTGTTATTTTCTTTGACCTTCTGAATATATTTAATACCCCTGGTTTTTTAATCGTCGTATCCCTTCTATCTATAAATCTGACAATCTGCGCCTTTGAAATATTTTTGATACTCCGGAGCCAGAGGAAAACCGTATCAGAGGGATTGCAATTTACTCCTCAATTTACATTACCATTAGATATAATCCCGCAATTGGAGGACACGGGAGAAATTGTAAAAGAGATATTTAAAAAAGAGCTTGGATTTACAGAAAAGACATTCGCATGCCCGGAAACAAATCCCCGATTGTTTCTATCGGGGATAAATATAATGGAAAAAGGCTGGTCTTACAGATGGCTTACATGGGGTTACCATCTATCTATCCTCTTTTGTTTCTTTGGTTTTTTTATGACATATATCTTTGCATTTGAAGACGGGATTACCCTCTATCCGGACGAGGCTGCAACAATAAAACCTGCCGCAACAAACAGATGGAATAAAAGCTGGGGCAATAAACCGCAAGAACTTGATTTCAAACTTATGCTTGATGAATTCATAACAGAGTATAATCAATTTCCGAAATTGGATTATCCTGCTGATAAACTCTCAAGACTCGCAATTGCCATGGGCTGGAAGGACCCGAAATATCTGCTGAAAGATGAATCCTATTCCCCAAAGGACTGGAAGAGCAGGGTTAAGGTAATAAAAGGAAAACAGGTGGTTTTAGAAAAGACCATTGAGGTAAATGACCCTCTCTCATATCAGGGCATAACCTTTTATCAGGCCGCTTATAAGCAAATGCTGAAGATACAGATTGATGATAATCCCATATCGCTTGAGACAGAGGCCGATCATGAGTTAATTATACCCGGCATAGACGGCATGCTTAAGTTTGGCGCAATAAGAACAGGGACGCTCTTTAAAAAAGACGGCGGAACAGAAAAAATAAAGACATTTACAGAGGCCGCGCTTATAAGAAAAGACAAGAGCGGAAAAACAGAAACAGAAAAACTCGGCAAACTTGAACATGACGGAAGCCTGTATATAGACGATAAAAGGATTAGCCTCAAGGAATTTAAAGAGGCGTCTATTCTGAGCTATCGTTACGACCCCGGCGTTCCGATACTATGGTGGTCCGGGGTTACTCTGCTAATTGCTATGGCATTAAGGGTATTCGGGGCATGGTACAGGATAATATACAGGCTTGAGGAAAAAGACGGCATGCCTCATCTGCTACTTAAGATAAAAACAAGGGGGCTTATGGCAGACGAGGAAAGGCTCATAAAGAGGTTGAAACACTCGCTGGAAAAATGGGCAGAACCGATAGATTTAGATACGCCTGTTTAAAATCCCACCAACCCCCCTTAGACATAATGCCCGGCTAAAGGCATAATTTTCAATAATCTCATCCGCTTCACAAAAGTGTCTTTTGCTCCCTTCCAATAGAGCTTGTGTCCGCCTCAAGACCTTTGACATCTTCAAGACTCGAAAGCCTGTCCTGAAATCTTTCGAGTCTTTTGCCAGCCTCGTCATATTTTGTCCGCGCATTATTCAAATGAGTGCCGACAACCTCAAAATCCTTTGAAAATCTGTCAAAATCTCCTTTAAGCCTTTCAAGGCGCGACAATATCTCCTGCGCCTGCCCGCTTATCTCCATGCCTCTTAATCCAAGAAGTATTGTCTGTAGATAAACATAAAAGCTGTTTGGTGAAACCGGCACAACCTTCTTTGCAAATGCGTAGCCGGCTATGCCCTTTTCTTCGCCAAATGACTCATCTTTTATAATGGTCTCGTAATATACATTCTCGGCAGGGATATACATCAGGGCAAAGCTGAATGTGCCTTCATCAGGCTGGATATACTGGTCTGCAATGGCGTCTATGTGTTTTTTTACATCCGATACAAATCTTTTTCTGTTGAATTTTCTTTCCTCATCTGTCGGGCTCTCAAGAAGTCTTTTAAAATTTTCCAGGGGAAATTTTGAATCTACAGGCACAAGGCCATGCGCGAGTTGTATAACAGCATCCACCCTTGAGCCGTTTTTGAAAGTGTATTGAAGTTTGTAGTTTGTCGGCGGAAGTATCTGGCTAAGAAGGTCGCCCAAAAAAAGCTCGCCGAGTCCGCCGCGGAGTTTTGGCGACCTGAGTATCTCCTGCAAGCTCGCTATATCCTTGCCGACATCAAAGACCTGTTGTGTTGCCTTTGAAAGTTCTCCAAGGTCTTTTTTTACATCGCCAACAACCCTTGCCGCATTGTCCATCCTCTGACCCAACTGGCCTGTCGCATTCTGAAGCTGCTGGGTAACTGAATTTAACTGACTGTTTACCTGGGCCGTAACATTGCCAAGCTGCTGGTTAATGGTCTGGATATTGACAGCAAGGTTTTCTGAAAGCTGCTGGCGGAGATTTAATATCTCCTGCTGCATCAGGGAAAGGGCTGGGTCTGTCCGCTGCTTTCTGGAACTTAAGATATTCCAAAGTATGAGCAGTATCAGGACAGATAAAAGTATTGTGATAGTGATTTCCATATAAATACAGGCAATAGGCGAGAGGCAATGGGCAAAAACCTATTGCCCATTGCCTGTCCTTTCCATATACTCCCTTGCCTGATGCACAAATGCCTCCATCCGCGTCTTTGAGTTTGTATCTTCAAGTCCTTCATAGACCATATTGAGATATGGGATATTGCCATTTTCTTCCCGCACCTTTTTAAGCACAGCGTTCACAACCGTGCCAGGCATACATGTAAACGGCATTGCATTGACAATACCATGCGCGCCCTTTTGTATGTAGTCCATTGCCTTGCCGACGCTTAAAGCAGCCTCGCCTTCAAATGAATCATGGATATAAGGCATTGAGAGACTTAAGACCTCCTCTGTGGTCGGCTCATGGCCTTCTCTCAAATCTCCGTCAAGGATATTCAGGAATTTATGCTCATCCCGCCGCTGGAAAAAGTTATTTACAGCGGTCCTGATAAACAGGCCATAGTGCCCGCGCTCCCAGTTTCTCCTTTTGGCGCAGAAGTTAGTGTAATAAATCCATTCGCCAATCGGAGGCAGCCTTACCTCTGCGCCAAGCGCCTCAAGCTGTTTTACAAGGTCTTCATTGCTAAACCTGTTGCTCCTCACATATATCTCGCCTACAACGCCGACAATCGGCTTATCTTTTTTCTCATGGACGGGTATGGCAAGGAATGCCTGCTTTGCCTCTGTCAGTTCCTTTGCAGGGAATCTCCTCTCCCTTACGGCGGCGCATATTTTATGTATGCTGTCCCAGTATGCCTTTTCTGTTTCGCCGGAGATTTTTTCATAAGGCCTTGTCTCTCTTAGCCGTTTTTCAAGTATGTCTATGGCAACTATGCCCCACCATGCAAGCCTCGGAAAATTGCCGCCGACCATCCCCAACTCCTTGTAAAATGCCTCATCCTGGTCAGGCGCATAAACAGGCACATCCTTATACCCCATCTCGTCAAGTATCAGCCTGTGATAGCGGTTATACTGTCCGAACCTGCACGGCCCGTTGCCGGAAGGCATAAAAAACGCCGAACTTTCAGGGGCAAAGTCAGGTCTCTTTATAATCTTTATCATATCGCCGGTTGTTAAGATGCTCGGATAGCATTCCCTGCCTGAACTATATCTTTTGCCCCATTTAAGCGTTTCATCATCCGGTTCAGGTATAATCTCCGCCTCAATGCCGCATGCCTCAAATGCCGCCTTCATCCCATACACAGCATCAGCCATATTCGGCAGATAAATCTTTTTCTTTAAGCCTGTCCTGTGAACCGCATTCTGTTTTTCCCGACCACTGACCTCTGCCCCCTTACCCCTTTTTCTTATATTTCTCAGACTGTCAAGAAACGCCTCGCACCTCGTTATCGCGCCTGCATCAGCAGAATGCTCGTCTATCTCAAGTTGAAGAAATGGTTTCCCTTTTGCCGTGTCTTTAAAAAAGTGCGTGATAAATGAATCAGGCCCGCAGCCAAAATTTGTAAGGTAGATTGCGTAGAGATTGGGATTTGCGTTTACAAGCCTTGCGGTTGCAAGTATCCTCTGCCCTGATTTCCAGTACATATCCGCGGCCATGGTATCATCTATTTCATCATCCACAGGGAGCATATCAAACGGTATGGCAAGGACACCCATATCCCTCAGCTTCTGCGGCAGTTCAAGGTTAATGCCATTATCCATCGTGTTATACGGCCTGCCTGCAATAACAAGGGTAATATCTTTTATATCCCTCAGAACCTCTCTGCCTCTTTCCTGCATCCTCCTGTAGAAATTTCTCTGGCCTTCCTCTGCAATCAGAAGGGCATTATCTATTTCTTTCTTTTTTCTGCCAAGCATGTCTCCAAATTCATAAAATTCTTTTTTCATGACCTTTTCAGGCTTGTTAAAATGAAAAACCGGTTTTAACACTTCAATGCCAAGTTCCTTAAAATTAAAAGCGGACTCCGACAGATACGGCATTGTCTGGACATAAGGGCAATGGTATGTGAAGGTATGACTCTGTTTTACTGGCCTTAAGTTTACTATGCTTGGAAGAAATATCCTTTTAGCGCCTTTATTTATCAAATCCTGAATGTGACCATGGCTGATTTTTATTGGAAAACAAGTCTCTGCAACTACCCTCTCAACCCCTTCTTTGATAATCTCCCTGTTTGTGGGCGCTGAGAGAATAACCTTAAATCCAAGCTCATTAAAAAATGCCTTCCAGAACGGATACATCTCATACATATATAGTATCCTCGGCAAACCGATTGCAGGCGCATCCTCAGGAAGGGTTTTGCCTTTGTATGATGAAAATAAAATCCTTTCCCTCTCCTTATAAAGATCCGGCATTGGTGAGTTTCCCTTTGACGCCATGCGCACATCATACTTTTCGCACCGGCTGCCGTAGTAGAGAGGCTCCTCCCCTTCAACAACAACCTTTTTTATATCGCATATATTTGAGCAGTCCCTGCACTCAAATGATGCAAGGGTGTATTTCTTCTTGCTTAAGTCAAAACCCTTGAAGTTGGTCGGCTTATTTGGATCTTTTTCCTGCATTGCAAGCATTGCGGCGCCTATCGCGCCTGTAACATCGTGGTTTTCAGGAACAGTTATCTTTTTGCCTGTAACCTTTTCAAATGCGGCAACAACAGCGAGGTTTGCCGCTGTGCCTCCCTGAAAGAATATATTATCCCCAATCCTTCTGTCGCCGACAACCCTGTTCAGATAATTATGAACAATGGAATACGAAAGCCCTGCAACAAGCTCATCCCTGCCTGCGCCCTTCTGCTGATGGTGAATCATATCGCTTTCAATAAAGACCGTGCATCTCTCTCCCATTGATACAGGGGCAGCGCAGCCTAATGCAAGACTGCTGAATTCGCCCTTTATTGATATGCCGATCCTCTCTGCCTGCTCTTCAAGAAATGAACCTGTGCCTGCGGCGCATACCTTATTCATATCAAAATCAACAACAACGCCGTCTTTTAACGCAATATATTTTGAGTCCTGACCCCCTATCTCAAAGATTGTGTCCACTGTGGGATCAATTACCGCTGCCGCAGTTGCCTGGGCAGTAATCTCGTTTCTTATAACATCCGCGCCGACAAAATCGCCTGTAAGATACCTGCCTGAGCCTGTTGTACCTACGCCGATGACTTCCACTTTATCTCCGCATTCTTCCCCCACTTCTTTAAGCCCCTGCCTTACTGCCTCTATTGGCCTGCCTGCGGTTGGAAGGTATCTTCTGGAAATTAGCTTCATATCTTTATCTATCAGGATTACATTTGTGCTTGTGGAACCGACATCTATTCCGAGATAAGCCTGAACACGTTCACCGTTTGGGGACAGATTTGAAATCTGTCCCCAGTAACCAGTCTTATCGCTCTGCGATGGATGTTTTTCAGGCCGTGAAAGGCGGTCAAGCCCCTTTCCCTTTTTCCTGCCAAATTTTATATAATCCTCAAACTCTTTAAGCCCCTTAAATTGACCAATGCCCTTTCCTTTCTCCATCGCATTAAAAACAGAACCAATAGCGCCCATTGAAGTGAAATATTTTGGTATGATAAATTCATTGTCAGAAAGCTCAAGAACATCCTTAAATGCCTTTCTCACGCCAGGATTTGCGGCAACACCGCCCTGAAATGCCACAGGCCTCGTAAACTCCTTTCCCTTTCCGATAGCGCTTTTAAAGTTTCTCGCAACTGCATAGCAAAGCCCTGCAACAATGTCGTAGTCCGGTGTTGCAGCCTGTTGAAGGTGAATCATATCGCTCTTTGCAAACACGCTGCACCTGCCTGCAATCCTTGGAGGATTCTGCGACTTAAGGGCAAGTTCGCCGAATTCCTCAATCGTAAGATTCAGCCGTGTTGCCTGTTGGTCAAGAAAAGAACCTGTTCCTGCAGCGCATACCGAGTTCATCTGAAAGTCCTCAATCCTTGTCCTGCCTGAAACGGCATCCGGAGCAAGAAGTATCAATTTGGCGTCCTCGCCGCCCATTTCTATCACTGTTCTTACCTCAGGATGGAAATATTCGGTGGCCTTTGACTGGGCAATGACCTCATTTACAAAACTTGCGCCTATAAGAGGGGCAATGAGTTTTCCGCCTGAGCCTGTAATGGCCACCCCATTTATTCTCTGCATGGGAAACCTTGCCAGCACATCCGAAAGAACCGCGAAGGTAGTCTCCATCGGCTGACCCTTTGTCCTTGTATAATGATATTCAAGGATATTCCTGTTTTCATCAACAACTACTGTGTTGACGCTGACAGAACCGATATCAATGCCTATAAAAACAAATCCGTTGCTATTCAAGACACACCTCCGGTTTATTAAATCTCAAATGTCAAATCTCAAAACTCAAAAAGCAGGAAACTCTTCTCTCTTTCTGGTTTTATTAAGGACATATTATCAATAATTTTTACCCGATTGTCAACCTTCTTGGAAAAATTTATCGGTTTGCTCTCCTGTTAGTTTTAGAGTATATTATTTCCAAAAGGTGTAATTACGGGCTAACATGGAACTTTTTGAGAAAAAGATTAAAACACAGCGCAATAAATCAGCGCCTCTTGCAGACAGGATGCGGCCAAGAAATATAGAAGAGGTTGTTGGCCAGAGACATTTGCTGGGCGCTGGAAAGTTTGTAACAAGGCTTATAGAAAAGAAAGGACTTTTGTCTCTAATCCTCTGGGGGCCTCCTGGCGCCGGCAAGACAACCCTTGCCAATATTATTGCCAATGCAGTTGGTGTAAATTTTACATCCTTTTCCGCTGTGCTTTCCGGGGTAAAAGATATAAGGGCGGTAATAGATGCGGCAAAGGATGAGTTAAGGCAGAGAAACCAAAGGACTATCCTTTTCGTGGATGAGATACACAGGTTTAATAAAGCCCAGCAGGATGCATTTCTTCATTATGTGGAAGACGGCACAATAACATTGATAGGCGCTACAACAGAAAACCCCTCCTTTGAGATCAATTCGCCTCTTTTATCCAGATGCAAGGTTCTGGTTCTTAAACAACTTACAGAAGAAGACATAAAGATCATAATAAAAAGGGCTGTTGAAGATAAGGAAAGAGGTCTGGGAAATCTAAATATTTCTCCTGATGAAGATGCGATGAATTTTCTTGCGGAATATTCGCAGGGTGATGCAAGAACAGCCCTGAATGGATTAGAGGCGTCTGTTATGATAACCCGGCCTGATGAAGACGGCATCCGTAAAATTACACTGGAAGTAGCGCAGGAGGCAGTTCAGAAAATGGCCCTTTTATATGATAAGGGTGGCGAGGAGCATTACAATGTAATATCCGCATTTATAAAATCCATGAGAGGAAGCGATACAGACGCAGCCGTTTACTGGCTTGCCAGAATGTTGGAGGCTGGGGAAGACCCGCTGTTTATTGCCAGGAGAATGGTCATATTTGCATCAGAGGATGTCGGCAACGCCGACCCGAATGCATTGTCTCTTGCCATTGCTGTAAAGGATGCGGTGGATTTTGTGGGCATGCCGGAAGGATGGATTCCTCTTGCCCATGGCGCAACATATCTTGCCTCAGCGCCAAAGAGCAATGCGTCATATATGGCATATCTTCTTGCCTTGGAAGATATAAAGAAAAAGGGCGCCCTGCCGGTTCCCCTTCACATAAGAAATGCGCCAACAGGGCTTATGAAAAAACTCGGATACGGAAAAGGCTACAAGTATCCCCATAATTATGAGGGCGCAAAGATAGAGCAGGATTATCTGCCGGATGCCTTGAAAGGAAGGAAGTATTATAAAAAGAAAGGATAAATCTGTTCTATAATATCACGAATCTTCATTACAACTCTTTTATTCGGGCATTTCCGCTAACGTTCTTGGTGCAAAAGAAGCCCGAAGGATTTGGACGTTAGTCTTTTGCAGCATGTTAGCCATCCGTTGAGGGCAAAATCAAAAACCATCATTGACTCGCAATTATAGGTTTTATCTTTTTTTCTTTTGGAATATACTCTTCAATAAAATGATTAGAATGATAAACTGTTATTACTTTTTCAAGTGCTAATATAATTGAAAAAAAGACAAACGAGCTGAAACCATCTTTACCACCTTGCAGTGTATCAACCAATGATAAAATTACAAAAAGAAGAAGGATAGTTTCTGTTATTGCG
This sequence comes from Deltaproteobacteria bacterium, assembly GCA_030690165.1. Taxonomy (NCBI): domain Bacteria; kingdom Pseudomonadati; phylum Myxococcota; class Myxococcia; species Deltaproteobacteria bacterium. The sequence goes on from JAUYHF010000006.1 coordinate 69,952, forward strand.
TCACCTACTCCTAACCAGGGGTGGCCGGTATAAAAATACCCACCACCAGGGTAAGTAATAGAAGTCTTTTTAGCTTCAGCTTTGTTTTTAAAATCAAGACGACAGTTCGGACAAGTGTATTCATCTTTGATTAGCTCCTTTGTGCAACGAGGGCAAAGATGTATTCTACCTGCTGTCTTGCTTTGGACACCTTCCACCGAAATAGTTTTAAGTAGTGCCTTTATCTTTTTCCTCTCTTTTCCTGCTATATAATAAAATTTTTCTTTCTTTCCATTTTTATATTTAACAACAAGAGATCTCCCTTTCATTTCAATTGTTTGGCAGTCCGCATAAAGAATTTGGGCTATTGAATTTCTAAAAGAGTAATTAAATCTTGTTGGAATATGGAAAATACGTTTATTCGTGAACACAAACAATGAGCGTTTTAAATAAAAGACAATCCATCCCGTTGAGAATTGTTCCATAATTGACATCGGAGAACATCCTGTTGTTACAAGAAGTATTCTTTCACCTTCCTTTAGAAAAGGATTGAGAAAAGATATTTTTTGAAACAGTTTTGTCTGACGTTTTTCCGCTCCCTGCTTATAAATGTCTTTGTGATTTGAAAATAGGATATCACGGTCTACAGGAAGCCCTAAAACATTTTGTTCAACCCCTTTTTGATTTTTCAATATTTCTGACATCTCACCTTCCTCCTTTTTGCCCACAATGAGCGGCTAACTTGTTTATTTCCGCATTGCGCATACACAGCTGATTTGGAAGGATAGACGCATTGCGGATATTTCTCCTTTGGATAACATAATAAGAAAACTGACCCTAATTCTGGCGTAATTGTGAAGCGCTCTGATTAAATCACAGTTTCTGGATACGGGCAAGAAGGAAACATATTATCCGTATGCCAGTTTCATCTTGACCTTAATCTTAAAAAATGTTAGCAAGGATACCTAAATTATTTATATGGAGGAGATAAAGATGTCTGAAATAATTGTAGGTGTTATCGGGGGAAGCGGGCTTTATGAGATGGAGGGGCTGAAAGGTGTTAAAGAGGTTAAAATAAAAACTCCCTTTGGAAATCCCTCTGATGCGTATATCACAGGCAGGCTTGGCGGGGTAAAGATGGTGTTTCTGCCGCGGCACGGCAGGGGACACAGGATACTCCCTTCTGAGCTTAATTTCAGGGCGAATATATACGGCATGAAAAAGTTAGCCGTAACTCATATAATCTCTGTTTCAGCGGTCGGGAGCATGAGAGAGGATATTAAGCCGGGACACATTGTTGTGGTAGACCAGTTCTTTGACAGGACTAAAAACAGGGTATCCAGTTTCTTTGGAAATGGTATTGTCGGGCATGTGGAATTTGCAGACCCTGTATGCCCTGATTTAAGCAATATCTTGTATGATTCTGGCAAACAAATCGGAGCAACCATTCATAAAGGCGGGACATACATCTGCATTGAAGGCCCGCAATTTTCCACAAGGGCAGAATCAAAGATTTACAGAAAATGGGGTGTTGATGTGATAGGCATGACAAATATCCCTGAGGCAAAGCTCGCCAGAGAAGCAGAGATTTGCTATGCAACACTTGCCCTTTCTACAGATTATGACTGCTGGCACGAAACAGAGGAATCTGTCACGATTGAGATGATACTTGACACTTTGAAGAAAAATGTTGTAACAGCAAAGGCAATAATAAAAGAGGCTGTGCCTGAAATATCCGGCCAGAGGACATGCAAGTGCATAACTGCAATGAAGTATGCAGTGATTACAGACAGGAAGAAGATACCCGCAAAGATTAAGAAAGACCTAAAGATTATTTTGGGGAAATACGGCATTTAAAGCCGGCGGCGCTAACCCCCTCATCTCCACCTGTTGCGGCATTTGCTTTAGCAAGCATTTCAGCATAAGATTATATAGCTCACAACCGTTCGGCTGAGCTCACGCCGAAGCCTCCCCCATCCATGTCTAAAAAAACCTTTATAGATGTCGCAGTTGAACTTCCTCTGGACAGGATATTTACCTACAAAGTTCCTGACGCATTGTCAGATCAGGTGGAAATTGGCAAACGTGTTCTTGTCCCTTTTGGCAAAAGGGTTGTAACCGGCTTTTGTCTCGGATTCAGAGAAAATTCGGAGGTGAAAGGCATAAAAGATATACTTGATGTATTGGATGATAAACCTGTATTTGATGAAAAGAGGCTAAGTTTTTTTCAATGGATGGCATCCTACTATTTCGCCCCTGTTGGCGCTGTCTTAAGCCTTATATATCCGGCCGGGCTGAATATAAAAAGCCAGAGGTATTTTTTCAGAACAGGGCAAGAAGAAATGCCTGATATATGCAGGTTAGACAAAGAACTCATTGAGGTAATCACAAAAAAAAACAGCATTCCCCTTACCTCTCTTTTAAAGATATTTAAAGGCAAGTCCATATACTCTGCCATAAACAGGTTAAAACATACAGGCCTCATAAAGGAGGAGTTAAAGATTAAGAGCAGGGTTAGAGAAAGGAAAGATAAAAAAATACGGAACCCTCTGGAAGATATAATACCGCAGGCTGTTTTACATAAACCTGCTCCCGAGCAAGTCTTGGCTCTGAATGCCATTTCTCAGGGCTTAAAGGGCAAGGCATTTTCACCATTTCTGCTTTACGGCGTTACAGGAAGCGGAAAGACCCTTGTCTATCTGAAGGCGCTGGAACAGGCTGTCCGCCTTGGCAAACAGGCCATATTTTTAGTGCCGGAGATATCTCTCACATCGTGGCCTGTTAAATATGTGACTGCCATATTCCCCGGCAGGGTCGCAGTTCTTCACAGCGGACTTTCTGACGGCGAGAGATACGACGAATGGAAAAGGATAAGAGACGGTGAGGCAGATGTGGTTGTTGGCGCAAGGTCTGCTATTTTTGCGCCTTTAAAAAATCTTGGACTTATAATCGTTGACGAGGAGCATGAGCCTTCATATAAACAGGAAGAGGGCATAAAATACAATGCGCGGGATTTAAGCCTTATGATGGGGAAGATGTTTAACCTGACCGTTGTGCTTGGCTCAGCCACACCTTCTATTGAGACATTTTATAATGCACAGAATGGCAAGATTACGCCCCTTCATTTGACCAGAAGGGTTGAGGATAGACCAATGCCGGAAATAGAGGTAGTGGATATGAGAGAACAGGAGTCAGGGGTCAGGGGTCATATTATATCAGAAAAACTTCAACAGCTTATGAAGAAGAATCAAAACCTTGGTTATCAAACAATCCTTTTTTTGAATAGAAGGGGATTTTCAAATTTTTTAATCTGCAATGACTGCGGCCATAGTTTTAAATGTTTGAACTGCAGTGTGTCTCTTACAATGCACAAAAGGGCCGGGCTTTTAAAGTGCCACTACTGTGATATGTCCATGCCAATCCCTGATACATGCCCAAAATGTCATGGCTGCCATGTTAAGCCCATAGGGATTGGCACAGAGCAGTTGGAAGAAGAGGCAAGGAATATATTGAAAAAGGCAAGGGTTGCCCGCATGGACAAGGACACGACAACAAAGAAAAGATCTCATCAGAAGATACTTGACGCAGTTGACAGAGGCGATGTGGATGTGCTTGTCGGAACACAGATGGTGGCCAAAGGGCATCACTTTCCTTATGTTACGCTGGTTGGGATTGTATCAGCAGATACATCTATAAACATCCCTGATTTCAGAAGTTCTGAACGGACATTCCAGCTTATAACCCAGGCAGGAGGCCGGGCGGGAAGGGGAAATATCCCCGGCAAGGTTGTTATTCAAACACTTAATCCTGACCATTTCTGCCTCAAGCCGGCAACACAACAGAACTATGAAGAATTTTTTATAGAGGAACTTAACAATAGAAAAGAACTCTTCTATCCGCCGTTCTCAAGGCTTGCAATCATAAGGTTTGACGGGAATAAGGAAGCAGATGTGGCGGCATTTGCGAAAAAGACAAAAGAACTCGCAGACAGCCTGCTTTTAAGAACAAATGATGTAACCTTGCTTGGCCCTACCCCTGCCATTCTTTCAAAGCTCAAAGGCAAATACCGCTGGCAGATGCTGTTAAAAGGCAAGAGTACAAAATCACTGCATGAATTTATAAAAAACATTTTAACCGGGTTGGAGAAAAAAAACCAGGGCAGGGTTAAACTTGCGGTAGATGTTGACCCGATAACTACAATATAATTTGCTCCGAAAATACCTTATTTACCCCATCCCCACCCTGACCCTCCCCTTGAAGGGGAGGAAATAAGAGAGTTTCCTCTCCCTCAGGGAGAGGATTAAGGTGAGGGTGGGTTAATAGTCTACCCCTGTTACAAGGACCTTCCCCTCCTGCATCCTCGGCAGCCAAAGCTGTTTATGTTGTCCGTCATAGAAAAAATCTGCTGGACCGTGAACACCTTCAGGAAGCTTCAGATTGATTTCATTTTTTGTTTTTGGATCATAAACCACCAGTCTGCCAGGTTTGTCAAAGGCAACCCAGTCGGAAAAGAGAATCTTATCCCCTTCCAAAAGCCAAACGCCGTCCAACAAACCTGTCCCTTCAGTCAGTTTTTCATATTTAGACTTATTATTTTCAAAGCTGATTACGCCAAGGCCGCCTTTGGCATTCTGGCCGCCAAAGCTTACTGCATACAGTTTTTGCGCCTTTTTATCAAAATATAGTCCATTAGCGCCGATAAGGTCAATCACAAATTCGTAGCGCGGTTTTGGGTCGATGTATATTTTAAATATCTTTCCGATGTCGGTTGCGGAAACAAACAGTGTGTTGTTGTCAATGACCGCTATATCGTTCAAATACATCGTCTTTTCTTTTGAAAAATCAAGCTCAAAATTCTGCCTTCCTGTGCTGATGTCAAATCCCACTACGCGGTCAACATCAGCTACAAAGAGCGTACTGACAGATATGGCCATTCCCTTTGGAGAATTGAGAACACCTTTCTTTGGTAAATATTTTTTCTCGCTGATATCGCCGTCCGATGATAGCCGCGAAATAAAACCATCCTTGTCTTTTGCGCTCGGCTCAAGCTTTTCACCCATATTTGATACAAATACAAACCCGCTCATATAGTCTATGACTATGCTCTCAGGATGTGAAAAGCCCTCTATCACTCTGGAATGCCTTGCCATCTCATGGCTGTATCCTGTTGACAGCGCAACCATAAGAATAACTGCAAACATACAGCATATAATCTTTTTCATATCGTGCATCCTCCTTAAATTAGTCTAACTCGTTTCTATTGTAAATTATACCGCACCCTTTTTTTTGTCAAGCATTTTTTGCGGACAAAACAGGGTTGAATAACTACAATATAATTTTCTTTTACTCACAAGCTCAATAATTGTATAATAAACGCATGTCTGTATTAAATATCCTCAAATACCCTGATCCATTTCTTAAGACAAAGGCAAAACCTGTATCAAAGATAGACGCAGATATAAAAAGGCTTATCTCTGACATGGCAGAAACCATGTATTTTGCCCGCGGCATAGGCCTTGCCGCAACACAGGTTGGTGTGGATAAAAGGGTTGCGGTTCTGGATATCCCGAAAGGCGAGGATTATAAAAAAGGTGAGAATCTTATTGTCCTGATAAACACGGAGATAACAGCGTATGAATGGGAGATAAAATATGAGGAGGGATGTTTGAGTATTCCTGGTTTTACCGCAGATATAAAAAGGTTTGCAAATATAACTGTAAAGGGTCTTAATAAAGATGGAAATGATGTGGAGATCAAGGCAGAAGGGCTTCTTGCCATTGCCCTTCAGCATGAGATAGACCATCTTGATGGAATATTATTTATAGACAGGCTCTCTAAATTAAAAAGGGATATTATAAAAAGAAAAATAAAGAAGGCTGTTGAAGATGAAAAAAAGAGGTTATAAATTTATACAAAGAAACAAGGAGTATTGTTGGATAAAAGATTAAGAATCGTTTTCATGGGCACGCCTGAGTTTGCAGTTCCATCTCTGAGGGCATTGATAGAGGTTGGTGAAAATGTTGTAGCAATTGTAACCCAGCCTGACAAACCAAGGGGAAGGGGAAAGAAATTAACCCCTCCGCCTGTCAGGGAGGCTGCCCTTAAGCATAATATACCGGTGTTTCAGCCTGAAAAAATTAAGGACGAGCCATTTATAACTGCAATCAGTAATTTTTCCCCTGATGTTATAGCAGTTGTGGCCTATGGAAAGATATTGCCAAAGGCTATTCTGGACATTCCTCCAAAGGGTTGTATAAATGTCCATGCATCTATTTTGCCAAAGTATCGCGGCGCGGCGCCTATAAATTGGGCTATAATAAACGGCGAAAAGGAGACGGGCATAACAACAATGCTTCTGGATGAGGGCATGGACACAGGCGATATGCTCTTAACCGAAAAGGTTGAGATAAGAGATGATGACACGACGTCGAGTTTACACGACAGATTAAAATATATTGGAGCCGATCTGCTTATAAAAACAATAAAGGACATTAAGTCGGAAACAATAAGACCGATTCCGCAGGACGATTCACAGGCAACCTATGCGCCAATGCTGAAAAAGGAAGACGGCCGCATAGACTGGACAATGAAGGCAGAGGAGATAAAAAATCTTATAAGGGGTTTGAACCCGTGGCCTGGCGCATATACAAGGTGGGACGGCAAGCAGATAAAGATATTCAAGGCGGAAGTTGAAGCAGGGGTCAAGGAAGAACCCGGAACCGTAATAAATATATCTACAGAAGGTATTTTTGCGGCAACAGGCAAAGGTATTCTGCTCATTAAAGAATTACAGCCGGAAAACAAAAACAGGATGACAGCGTCTGAATTTATAAAGGGGTATAGAATTGTCAAAGGGCAAATCTTTGATTGAACGGGAATCGGAATGGAACAGCAGTGATGAGAGTGTTCCTTATAGGCCAGCTAAAGGGATATTTATTGGCCTTCTTTCTTTTTGCACTTTTATTATACTGTTTGTAGGCTTTTTCTTCTGGTATATACCATCAATAGGCCTTGTCAATATCCATCCTGCGCTTCCAATTATACTTGGCATCGGGATTGCTGTAATAATCCTCATACTTATAGTCGGAGCAGTGGGAATAAGCCTTGCCATTATAAAAGGAAGGGATATATTCCTTTCTTATAAATTCAGAGGCATCCTGATAAAATTCTTCCTGCCCCTGATGATAATGGTGGGCGGCATTTTAAGGATACCAAAGATAAAGATAGAGCAGTCATTCATAGAGATAAATAATCAGCTTGTCAAAGGGCTTGGGAAAAGGTTCAAACCCGAAAGGATTCTTATTCTCATGCCTCACTGCATTCAGTTTGTTGGCTGCAAAATAAAGGTGACCCAGAGCGTAAAAAACTGTGTCGGGTGCGGCAGGTGCGAAATAGCGGAGCTTCTGTGGCTTTCAGAGGAATTCGGCATAGACCTTTTTGTGTCTACCGGCGGAACAATAGCGAGAAGAAAGGTCTATGAAAAAAGACCCAATGCAATAGTGGCAGTGGCATGTGAAAGGGATTTGATATCCGGGATACAAGACGCCTACCCGCTGCCTGTGCTTGCTGTTGTAAATAAAAGGCCACAGGGCTATTGTATGGGCACAGGCGTTGAAATAGCTGCTGTTAGAGACGCGATAAGAGGGCTTTTGGCTTGACCTCTCTTCAACGTCATGTTAAATTCCTTTCCAATGAACCTCGCGAGGTTGTACTTTTACGTATAGGTAAAATTGAATATTATCTTTTAAACGGAGGTATAGCGGAATGAAAAAGGCGCTTTTGGTGGACGATGTTAAACTCTTCCTGGAATTGGAGAAGACCCTTCTCGCAAACAGAAGCAACATCCAGTTATTTACAGCTACATCAGGCCAGGAAGCTATAGAAATACATAGAAGGGAAAAGGTTGATATTATCCTCTGCGATTTATATATGCCGGGGATGAATGGCAACGAGGTATGCAGGATTATAAGAAATGACGGCAACCTTAATAAGGTGTCTATAATAATAGTTACAACAAGCGCCAAGGACGTTGATATATGCCTTGAGGCAGGCGCAAATGATGTTATACTTAAACCAATAAACCCTTCAGAGTTTCTGCAAAAGATCGGGAAATATATCAACATACCTGTCAGACGCGATATCCGTATCCTTGCAAGGATAGGGGTGGAGGGCGCAAGGGGGGCGCCGCCGGAATCGTTTCTTGGCAATACAGTAAATATCAGTGTGAGCGGCGTTTTAATAGAAACCGGCCATGCCCTTTCTATAGGGGAGACTGTATCCTGTTCATTCTTTGTGCCAGGCAACTCTACGCCTATAACTGCTGCAGGCGGGGTTGTAAGAAAGACAGACGGCAGAGGGCCAGGTATGAATTATTACGGCATTAGATTTATGGATATAAGGGAAGAGGATAAACTGGCAATTGAAAGCTATATAAAGAGACATCCCGAAGCTGCTGCTTGAGGCCGGATTATAAATTTTATCCATTCCAACACCCTCGGCACATACGCATCCGCCAGAAATTTTTCGTGCATTTGACTTAAAGGGTTCAATGCCATATATTTAATATCAAAAAAATTTTAACGGAGGTAGTATCAGATGAACTTTTTAAAAACCACAATGCTTCTTGCAGCGCTTACAGCCATACTTGTATTTGCAGGCGATGCGCTTGGCGGCAGGGGCGGGGCAACGACGGCCCTCGTATTTGCAGGCATCATGAACTTCGGCGCTTACTGGTTCAGCGACAAGATAGTGCTTATGATGTATCGCGCCAAACAGGTAAGAGAGGCAGAGGCCCCTGAGCTATACGCTATAACCCGCGATCTGACGATGAAGGCAGGGCTTCCAATGCCAAAGGTATATATCATGGAAAATGACACACCGAATGCCTTTGCAACCGGAAGGAATCCAGGCCATGCAGCAGTGGCGGCTACAACAGGGATTATGCGGCTATTAACAAAAGAAGAACTTACCGGAGTCATAGGCCATGAGCTTGCCCATATCCAGAACAGAGACATCCTCATATCAACCATATCTGCCACAATTGCAGGCGCTATAAGCTATCTTGCGCATATGGCGCAGTGGGCGGCACTGTTCGGCGGCTCAAGAAACGATGAAAGAGGAGGGAATCCGATCTCTCTTATTGTAATGATGATTGTTGCGCCTCTGGCGGCAATGGTTATTCAGATGGCCATATCCAGAAGCAGGGAATATGTCGCTGATGAAGGCGGGGCAAAGATAACCGGCAATCCGCTCTCGCTGGCAAATGCCTTAAGAAAGCTTGAATACGGCAATAAGAGAATCCCGATGGCTGTTCCAAATGAGGCGACAGCACATATGTTTATTGTAAGCCCGTTAAGCGGAGGAGGCCTTTTGAAACTCTTCAGCACGCACCCGCCCATTGAAGAAAGGATAAAGAGACTGGAGGCACTGGCAGGCGGTCCCAGATACTAATTGAGCAGTTTATATCTTAAATATTACCTTAAATAGTATTTGAAGGATTAAAAACAGCGCATCATTAGTAATCTCCGCCCTGTCCCAATTTGTATCTCCGGGTTCGAGGACGTTTATATCCGGTTCAGGCCTGGTTCTTAACGCTGTCCTCAGATGTCCGATAGTTTCCCATTTTGCCTGTTGGCTGTCAACTGCAAGTACAGCTTCAGCGCCTTTTGTTGAGGGTTCGGTTTTTTCAAATCTGCTGCGCAGCTTATTTTTGTTCTCTTCATATTTAACCAACTCGCCTCTGTTTAACCATAAACCGTTGCATCTTTTGCATCTGTTTATCCTTGAATCTACCGGTAGATTCGGGTCTTGAAACGGTTCAAGGGGAATACCGCAGCGACTTGGACAAAGGCCCGCGCCTTTTTGGACAAGGCTTTTGGCTAAAAGGCTATTTAAGTTAACCGTGTCAAGCCTCTTTGCCTCCGCATCCTTAAGATAATAAAGCTCCCAGTTGTCAAACCATATGCCGCCGCAGTCATTACACTGGTCAAGAAGGAGAACCCTTCCATAATTCGCCTCCGCATACACCTCCTTGCAAACGCCGCTGCATTCAGGACAACTGAGTTTTTTATCAGGTTGTTCGTTCATAAATATATGCCATCCTTCTTAGTCTCTCAATCCTCTTCTCAATCGGCGGGTGAGTGGACATGACATCGGCAAAAAGGCCCTCTTTATTGTCAAGCTTCCTTTGCAGGGGATCGCTGATAAAAAGATGCGCAGTCCCTTTGTGCGCATTCTTTACAGGAGATGATGTGCTGGCTATCTTTTCCAATGCGCTTGCAAGGCTTAAAGGATTTCTTGTAAATTCCGATGAGGATGCGTCTGCCAGATATTCCCTCTGCCTTGACACAGCCATAGCAATAATTCTGGATAACAGAGGCGCAAGCAGGGCAAACAAAACAATAATAAGGAGCATTACAGGATGCATGCCTTTGCTCTTTGAACCGCGCCTTGTCCTTATGCCGCCGTATCTCCACGCCCGGAGAGCCCAGTCCGACAAAAGAACTATTGTTCCCACAAGCACTGTCACCACTGTCATTAAGAGTATATCCTGATTTTTTATATGCCCCATCTCGTGCGCTATCACTGCCTGAAGCTCTTCCCTGTTCATGGTTTCCAAAAGCCCTTCGGTAACGCCAACTACAGCATGTTGAGGATCCCTGCCTGTCGCAAAGGCATTTGGCGCAGGGTCAGGAATCACATATATCTTCGGCATGGGAAGCCCTGACGCCAGAGCCATTTCTGTCATCACATTGTGAAGCTTTTTGTGCAAAGGGTTTTCAAACCGGAGCGGCTGGGCCCTGAGGGAAAAAAGCACGACGTTATCGCCATAAAAATACGCGACAAATCCATTGATGCCTGCCAGTGAAACGGCAATTAGGGTTGCAACCGGAAGGCCGGTGGTCTTCAACGTTCCAAATGTGTAGCTGTCGATTGCAAATCCAAGGATGCCGAGGATAATAAAAAAGGCTGCAATAAGAACAATAGTCAGCCTGCGGTTTCGCCTTTGCTGGGAGTAGATATCTGTCATATTTACTACCCCTTTTCTACTTTTTTAAACTCAAGTCCACCTTCGGGACTTCCCTCGCAGCCTCTTCTGTCTGGAAGTATTCACCGGCTTTAAAGCCAAAAAGCGCGGCAATTATATTGGATGGAAATACCCCCCGTTTAATGTTGAACTGAGCGACTATGTCATTATAAAACTGACGGGCAAAACCTATGCGGTTTTCCGTAGATGTAAGCTCTTCCTGAAACTGGAGGATATTCTGATTACTCTTTAAATCAGGATAGTTTTCTACCAGGGCAAAGAGCCTGCCAAGCGCCTGGGTAAGCATATTTTCCGCCTCCCCCTTTCCTGAAACGGTCTGGGCGCCGACCGCCCTCGCCCTTGCCTCTATTACCCTTGAAAGGGTTTCCCTCTCAAATTCCATTGCGCCTTTCACGGTATTCAAAAGGTTTGGGATAAGGTCGTGCCTTCTTTTGAGCTGGACATCAATCTGCTGCCATCCGTTCTGCACCTGATTTTGCAGAGTCACCAGATTATTGTACATACTAATAACCCAGATAATCAGAACGACTAAAATGCCCAAAAATATCCATCCAAACATATTTGCCTCCTATTAAACGCAGACCCAATACTCAAGACTCAAGATTTAAATCTATAGTCTATGGTCTGTAGTATGGGGTCTTTATTTTGAATGTCTATCCGCTACCTTGCTTGCGCCATAGGCATCTGGTTTTGTGACAGCCGCGTACCCTGAGCCGGTCACCATGCCGACCACCTCTCTGACAATATCCTTTGTGTCGCCGTTTTCACCAACATCAAGGTGGATCTCAACAGGCAACTTTGTATAGCCGTTTTCTGATAATTTGGCCTTCACCATAGCCGCTGTTTCAAGGCTTAGAGATGTTTCATAAAAAATCCTCTGCCTCAGGTTTTTAAGCTTCCTATGCCGAATCTTTTTATAAAAATAACGACCGCCGCGGCCTATCCTATGGATGATTATGGCGCTTATAAAAAGGGTCTCTGCCGCCAGAAAAGAGTCGGTTCCGATGATGATGCTGTATCTGCAGCTGGTATCTTCCTCCATATATTCAATCAGTTTATTGAATACATCCTCAAAGGAAAGGTTCCCAAATGTAGGGCTGAAAAACTCATGTTTCTGGGGTTTAACATGTTGATGGGACTCCATGCTGCAAAATTCTACAATAATCCAGGATAAAAAGAAAGTAAAAAAACAAAACTACACATTGGAAAAAAATACTTGACTTAATTCCATTTGCTATAGTATTGGGATAGACATATTAAAAATTAAAAGGAGTGGTTATAGACAGTATGAATAGAAGACTAATCTGTTTTGCAGTAAGCGTTGTATTTATTATGGCCGGTATGCTTACCGGCATTGCAGCTGCCGAGGAGGAACCAAATCACGGGGATCATACCAAGAAAACCCAGGATAAACACGGCGGGCACGATGGAGCGCAGGCTGGAGCAATGCTCATGGTCAGGACAGAGCCGTCCGACATCAAACCGGGACAACCGGTCAAGCTCCATCTCATAATCCATGACGCGACCGGAGCCATGATCAAGGACTTCGAGACTGTTCACGAAAAGAAGCTGCATCTCATCATTGTGCGCGACGGGTTGGACCAATTTGCCCATATCCACCCGGAGATCGATCGTGCCAAAAACATCACCGGCACGTTCACTTTCCCAACCGCCGGAAAGTATCGGCTCTATGCCGACCACAAGCCCACAGGTAAAAAGCAGGCAACGGCAATCGCCGAAGTGAACGTCGCGGGAACATCACCCCCGAGTCCGCAGCTTGTCCCGAATGCTCCTGGCCGGGTGAAGGGCGATGGCCTCGTGGCGGATATCGCGATGGAGAAGACCAATTCGGATGGAACAACCCGAATCTCGTTCTCCTTGTTCGATGCGGCTGGCAAGCCGGTTGCCGACCTTCAGCCATATTTGGGGGCAATGGGTCACCTCATCGTCATTAGCGGGGACGGCAAGCGCTACATTCACTCTCATCATGTAAAGGGAAAAGCGCCCGGTGGCGCGGTGACGTTTGAAGTGCACTTTCCGCACCCTGGAGTCTACAAAGGTTGGGGGCAATTCCGACGCTCAGACATGGTGCACGACGTGCCATTCGTGGTTAAGGTTGAATGATAAAACTTTTCATTGATAAGGAGAAAGGCTTAGACAGATGGGTATCTTGCACCGCGTTCTTTCCCCCGCCAAAATAAATCTTTTTTTAAAAGTGTTAAGAAAAAGAGATGACGGTTATCATGATATTGTCTCCGTCATGCAGCCCATTTCCCTCTACGATGAGATTCTTATAGAGATGGAAAATGGGAGCGGCATTATTGTTTCGTGTGATAATGCAAATGTTCCATGCGACCGGACTAATCTTGCATACAGGGCGGCAGTGGAATTTTTCAGAACCACCGGAATAAATAGGAGGCTGTCTATCACTATTAAAAAAAACATACCTGTTGCTGCCGGACTTGGAGGCGGGAGCAGTAATGCAGCAGCAGTTTTAAGGGCATTGAACGAAATCACCTCCCAAAATATTTCAACAGACAACCTTATTGAAATAGGCGCAGGCATTGGCTCTGATGTGCCGTTTTTTATTGTTGGCAAATCATGTATTGCAAGGGGGCGGGGCGAATCCCTTGAACCAATTGAACTTCCTAAATTCTGGTATATACTGATTAACCTAGGTTTCCCTGTTTCAACACAGTGGGCATATCAAAATTTAAACTTGACAAAAAGCAATGAGGATATTAACATAGCCCTTTTAAAAGTTTCGCTGGAAGACCATGTTGTTGGTATTCGGCAGTGGCAGGGGCTTTTAGCAAACGACCTTGAAGAAGTAACAATCGGGAAACATCCTGAGATTAAGGAAATAAAGGACGCCATGTCAGCCGTCGGGGCAACCGGGGCGCTGATGTCAGGGAGCGGCCCGACTGTGTTTGGTATATTCCCTGATAAGGACAAAACAGAAGAAGCCTTCGGATTATTAAAGGGTGCTTTTAAACAAAAAAGGTATACAGTTTTTTTGGCACAGGGAATATAGAAAGGTTGAGATTAAGATTAAGGTTAAGGAAAGAAAAATCTTAACCTCAACATTAGCCTTAACCTTGTTTTTGGGGCGTCGTCAAGCGGTAAGACACAGGATTTTGATTCCTGCATTCGGAGGTTCGAATCCTCCCGCCCCAGCCAAAAGGCAGGGATTAGAAAACCCTAATCCCTAACCCCTGTATTTAATATGCTTGATAAACTTAAAATCTTTGCGGGAAATTCTAATCCTCCTCTTGCCGGAGATATATGCCGGCATCTTGGTGTTTCTCCCGGTAAGGCTGAGGTTAAAAGCTTCAGCGACGGGGAGATATGTGTTGAGATTCAGGAGAGCGTCAGGGGGATGGAGGTATACGTAATCCAGTCAACATGCAGCCCGGGCAATAGAAACCTGATGGAACTCCTTATTATGCTTGATGCGCTCAAGAGGGCGTCTGCCCATGCCATAACAGCGGTTATCCCTTACTACGGCTATGCAAGGCAGGACAGGAAGGTTGCTCCAAGGACACCGATAACAGCCAAGCTCGTTGCAGACCTGATAACAGTTGCCGGCGCAACAAGGATTTTATGTATGGACCTGCATGCAGGTCAGATACAGGGTTTTTTCAATATCCCCGTTGATAATTTGTATGCCACGCCGGTTCTTCTGGAGCATATACAAAAGAATTATACGGATAACACTGTAATTGTATCGCCTGATGCAGGCGGCGTTGAAAGGGCAAGGGCGTTTGCGAAGAAGCTCCAGATAAGCTTTGCAATGATGGATAAAAGGCGGCCGGCGCCGAATGTGGCTGAAATTATGAATATAATCGGCGATGTAAGCGGCAAGGATTGCATACTTTTAGATGATATGATAGATACGGCAGGGACTATTACACAGGCGGCAGATGCCCTTATAAAACAGGGCGCCAAAGAGGTATATGCATGCTGCACCCATCCTGTGCTTTCCGGGCCTGCTGTGGAAAGGCTGAAGAAATCACCAATAAAAGAGGTAATTGTTACAGACACCATTCCGCTCCGCGATGAGGCAAAAAAAATAAATAAAATAAAATCTCTTACAGTAGCCCCCCTTCTGGGAGAGGCTATTAAGAGGATACACTATGGCGAATCGGTAAGTTCGTTGTTTGTATAGAAGATGATTACACAGATTAAAAATAGATTACGCAGATTCAAGCAAAAGAAAGTTCTAATCGGTGTAATCGTTTTTCAGAAATCTGTGTAATCAACAAAATTGGAGGAATAAAATGGAACAGATAGAATTAGCAGCTCAGCCAAGAAGCGGCATTGGGAAAGAGATAGCTAAAAAACTTAGGAAAAACGGGTTTGTCCCTTGTGTGCTTTATGGGCCTGCCTACAAAGAGGCAATTCCCCTGACTATTAAGGCCTTGGAATTGAATAAGGCCCTGACTACAGGGGCAAGGGGCAATGTCATTGTAAGTCTGAAGATAGAAGGCGATAAAGAAAAGGCAAGGACTGTGATGTTCAGGGGATTCCAGAGAGACCCATTGAAGAGGGATATAATCCATGTTGATATTTACGCATTGCTCATGGACCACAAGATGGTTGTGGATGTGCCTATCCATCTTACCGGCAAGGCTCAGGGCGTTGAGCTTGGCGGCATATTGCAGCACGAAGCCAGAACATTAAAGATAGAATGTCTGCCAAATCAGATACCGGATAAGATAGAGATTGATGTAACCAGTCTTGTAATCGGACAGTCCATCCATGTGAAAGATATTACACTGGCACAGGGGTTAAAGGTGATTGGCGACCCCAATATAACTGTTGCATTGATTGCCGCGCCGATGGCTGAGGTTGAGATAAAGACCGCTGAAGAGGCAAAGGCAGAGATAGCAAAGAGCTTTGAGGTAAAAGAGGAAGATAAGAAGGCGGAAGAAAAAACAGAGAAGAAGGAAGATAAGAAGAAGTGATAAATGTTAATAGTTGGACTCGGCAATCCAGGGGCAAAATACAGCAAGACGCGGCACAACATAGGTTTTATGGCTGTTGACCATGTGGCAGAGGCCAACTCCATAGCATTGAGCAAAAGCAATTTTAAGAGTCTTTGGGGGAAAGGGAGTATTGCCGGCAAAGAGGTAATTTTATTAAAGCCACAGACCTACATGAATTTGAGCGGCGAGGCTGTTCAGGGTATTTCCGGTTATTTTCATATTGAGCCGAAAGATATTCTTGTTATCTATGATGATATTGACCTTGAGTTTGGATCTGTCAGAATAAGGCCTGGCGGTGGAAGCGGCGGCCACAGAGGTATGGCGTCTATCATTGAACACCTCTGCGCCAATGATTTTCCGAGGATCAGGCTGGGGATAGGAAGACCAAAAGAAAAGCAGCAAGGCGATGTTGCCGACTATGTTTTAAGCAGCTTTACACCCGATGAAAAAGATGTATTGAATCAGATGCTGGACAGGACAAAGGACGTAGTGGATGAGATACTGAAGGACGGCATTGAAAAAGCGATGAACAAATTCAATTGAACAGGGAGGATTCATGCAGCAGTTAACTAATTTTGCGCCGATATTCGGACTGGCGGGTCTTGTGATGACATTCTTTATTTATCTTCACATATCCAAGCTCCCAGCCGGAAACGACAAGATGAGGGAGATAGCCGGTCTTATCCATGACGGGGCAATGGTTTATCTCAAGAGGCAGTATTCGATAATCATCGGATTCATCATAATTGTTGCGACCTTACTTACTGTATTTATAAATTATCAGACCGCCATAGCGTATATCTGCGGCGGCATATCTTCCATGCTTGCCGGTTTTATCGGCATGAAGGGCGCAACAAAGGCCAATGTCCGCACAGCGGAAGGGGCTAACAGATATAAACCGGATATGGCGCGCGCCTTATCTTCGGCCTTTTTCGGCGGCTCTATCATGGGACTGTCGGTTGCAAGTCTCGGACTTATCGGTGTAGGCGTATTTTTCTTCATCTACGGCAAGCCTGAGACAGCGGCAATCATTAGCGGCTACGCAATGGGCGCATCATCCATAGCGCTCTTTGCAAGGGTAGGCGGCGGTATATTTACAAAAACAGCGGATGTAGGCTCTGATCTTGTTGGAAAGATTGAGGCAGGAATACCGGAGGATGATCCAAGAAACCCGGGCGTTATCGCAGACAATATAGGCGACAATGTGGGCGATGTGGCTGGCCTTGGCGCGGACATATTCGAATCGTATGTTGGAGCAATAATCGCATCTATTGCCCTTGGTGCAACAGCTATAGCAGGCAGCAAGATGTCAAATTACGGCTCGCAGATGACGCTTATGGCCTATCCTATTCTGCTTGTTACGATCGGCCTCGTAGCGTCAATGATAGGCATATTCGCGATGAACATATTAGAGAAGTTTAATCCTGCGGCGGCGCTCAGATATGCCACCTTTATCGCAACAGGTATATTCCTTGTCCTCGGCTATTTCGTGACCGGCATGGCCGACGTAACCTTCAGCGTCTATTGGGCTGCGGCAGCGGGTTGTCTCGGCGGCAGCGCAATAGGGCTTTTGACCGAACACTTCACTTCCGGCAAGCCGGTGCAGAGGATCGCAGACGCTTCAGAGACAGGCGCAGCTACAAACATCATAACCGGCTTGGCCGTAGGGCTTGAGTCAACCGCGCTGCCGTTGATATCAATATGTCTGGCAATATTTGTTTCCAACTACTTTGCCGGCATCTACGGCATAGCCATTGCCGCAGTCGGCATGTTAGCCACCACCGGCATCATCATGAGCGTTGATGCTTACGGCCCGATTGCCGATAACGCAGGCGGAATATCTGAGATGAGCGGACTCGGCCACGATGTCCGGAAGATAACAGACAGCCTCGACGCCCTCGGCAACACCACTGCAGCAATAGGCAAGGGTTTTGCCATAGGCTCTGCGGCGTTAACAGCGCTTGCACTTTTCTCGGCATTCGGCGCAGCTATAACCCTCAAAACAGGAAAACCTTTTGATATATCTCTTACCGACCCAAAAGTTGTCATAGGGCTGTTGCTCGGCGGCATCCTGCCGTTCTATATCGGCGCGCTCACCATGACCAGCGTGGGCAAGGCTGCATTCAAGATGGTCAATGAAATAAGAAGGCAGTTCAGGGAAATCCCCGGCCTCCTCGAAGGACGCGCCGGCGTTAAGCCGGACGTCAACAAGTGCGTTGATATATGCACTAAGGCGGCGCTTACGGAGATGATATTCCCTGGTGTGCTTGCTGTCGCTGCCCCTATTGCCGTCGGTTTTATTCTTGGGGCAAATGCGCTTGGCGGAATGCTTGCTGGCGCAACCGTAACAGGTGTTCTGCTTGCCATATTCATGGCAAATGCGGGCGGCGCATGGGACAACGCCAAAAAGTTTATAGAACAGGGGAATAAAGGCGGCAAAGGATCGGTTGCTCACAAGGCAGCGGTAGTGGGCGATACAGTAGGCGATCCGTTCAAGGATACATCCGGCCCTGCGATGAATATACTTATAAAACTGATGAGTATAGTTGCGCTTATTATTGCGCCGCTTTTGGTTTAACATTCTCAAGGCTGAAGCCTTGAGTTACGGTTTTTGTAGCTCAAACCTTTAAGTTTGATTATATTCTGGGCTGGCTTTATGCCAGCCTTTATTTTTTTAGAAGGAGATGTACATGGGCTTTACATGCGGCATAGTAGGGCTTCCCAATGTTGGCAAGTCAACCATATTCAATGCGCTCACATCGGCGGGGGCGCAGGCGGCAAATTATCCGTTCTGCACCATTGACCCGAATGTGGGGATAGTGCCTGTAAGGGACGAGAGGCTTTATAAACTTGCTGATCTTATCAAGCCGGAAAAGATTGTCCCCACAACAGTAGAGTTTCTGGACATCGCCGGCCTTGTAAAAGGCGCCAGCAAAGGAGAGGGGTTGGGCAATCAATTTCTCGGTCATATCAGAAGCGTGGATGCGATCGCTCATATTGTAAGGTGTTTCGAAGATACTAATGTTATTCATGTGGCAGGCCATGTTGATCCTGAAAGGGATATTGGCATAATTGACACAGAGCTTATTCTTGCCGATCTGGAAAGTGTTGAAAAGCGTATGGACAAAACCGCAAGGCTTGCAAAGGCAGGCGATAAAAATGCTGTTGCGGCAATGGACGTCTGCGCTATATTCAAGCAGACCCTTGAAAATGGAAAACCTATACGATCTCTTGAGTTCAATGATGGAATAAGAGAAATGTTAAGGGAGCTTAATCTCTTAACGGCAAAGCCGCTCTTCTTTGTTGCGAATGTGGATGAAAAGGATTTACAGGGAGAGTCTTCTCTTGTGGCTAAAGTCAGAGAGAGCGCTGAAAAAGAGAGGGCAGGGGTTGTGGTCATGTGCGGAAGGATTGAGGCGGAGATAGCGGAACTGCATGAAGAGGAACGGGTCGAGTTCCTCAAAGGGCTTGGTTTAAAGGAATCGGGTCTTGACAGGCTGGCAAAAGAAGGATATGAATTATTGGGGCTTATTACTTACTTCACTGCCGGCAAAAAAGAGGTGCGGGCATGGACAATATCCAAAAATACAAAGGCGCCTCAGGCCGCGGGCGCAATCCATTCTGATTTTGAAAAGGGTTTTATACGGGCAGAGGTGATATCGTATAAGGACTATATTGCATGCGGCTCGGAACTTGCCGCAAAAGAAAATGGCCTGATGAGGCTTGAAGGCAAGGAATATATCGTAAAAGACGGCGATATTATCCATTTTAGGTTTGCAGTATAGAATTACAGTTGAGCCTGTAATTTTTTAAGATGTTCCATTGCATCCTTTCTAAAAGACTCGTCTGCAGGGGACAGTCTTAAGTATTCCTGCCAGTGGATTATTGCCTCTTCCTTTTGCCCCGCAACTTCATATGACATTGCAGCGCCGTAATGGGCATTGGGGTAAAGAGGATCTAATGAGAGGGCTATATTATGCAGCAAGGCCGCCCTTCTGAAATCGCCAATATCTGTGTATGAAAAGCCTTCATTAGTGTAAACTATCGCGGCCCTGAGCAGCGCGTCAGGATGATTTGGTAAAAGGGCAATTCCCTTTTCAAACTCCATTTTTGCCTCGCTTATAAGCCCCTTTTGCATGTGTACAAAGCCCAGCCTTCTATGGAGGTCTTCAAACGGCGGGCCAAGGATTATCGCAAGTTTTAGCTCCCTTTCTGCCTCATCGAACAGCCCTTTTTGGTAATATAAGGCTGCAAGATTGCTGTGGGCAGGCGCGTATCCAGGATCTAACCGGGCGGCTAAAAGATAATTCTTCGC
Source organism: Deltaproteobacteria bacterium (assembly GCA_030690165.1). Classification (NCBI taxonomy): domain Bacteria; kingdom Pseudomonadati; phylum Myxococcota; class Myxococcia; species Deltaproteobacteria bacterium. Next base: position 90,281 of record JAUYHF010000006.1, read on the forward strand.
GGCGTCTTCCTGCATCTTGTTTGCTTCATAGGCCAATCCAAGACTAATGAGGGTTCTTGCCTTTACCGGCGTTTTTTTTACAACGTCCATCCACAGACTGAAATTATTTTTATAAACACCAGTTCTTTGGAATGACATCGCGGAAAGGAGGAGGGTTATAAAGATGAATGCGATATGAGATATGCGGTGTGGGGTTATGTCATAAATCATTATTTGTTTTAGCCGGCCATTATTTTATTCGGAGAATTATTTGGGTGCTATTACAGGCAAAGAATTCACATCGCCTTCCACTACCAGAAAATCCACCCTTCTGTTCTGTCTCATGATCTCTTCGCTCTTATCTGCGGATATTACCCTTCCAAAACCTATAAATTTCATCCTTTTCGGGTCTATACCCTTTTTCATAAGATAGTCCATTACAGATTTTGCCCTTTTTTGGGAAAGCTTAAGATTATATTCATCACTCCCGCGCTCGTCTGCATAGCCGCGCACATCTACCTTTACATCAGGATTTTTACTGAGCCATTCCACATCCTTGTCAAGTATTTCAAGGTCTGACTTGTTTAGTTCTGCGCTGTCAACGGCAAAGAATGCGGGCAAAAGCCTTTTGGCCACTTCAACCATCTTCGTCACCTCGTCCTTCGGAGGTTCGGGCACAGGAGGAGGAAGGGCAGCAACAGTGGGCGGTTCTGGCGCTGGAAGCGGTTCTGGCTTGGCCATAATAACTACCGGAGCCTCCTCTTCAACCTCGAATACCCTTACCGTTTGACTTGAGTCAGATACATATACCCTGTTTTTATCGTCTACAGCTACAGCCCTTGGCCATTTGAAAATTTCAGGTCCGCCAAATTCAAAAATGAACTTCCCTTCCCTGTCAAAAAATATTACAGCGGCCCTGTTGGTTTCTACAACAATCACACGGCCGTTTTTCCTGTCCACTGTCATATCCACTGTCATGCTGAACCCGCCTGGAAGGCTGGATACTACTCCAAAACGGCCTAATGGCTTGCCGGATTTATCCAAACGGAAAACGCTAAAGATCGCAGGGTCCCTGATATATATTCCGGTGTCATCCATGCCTATAAGTATATTCTTTCCCATGCCCTCTTTAAACTCCGTGATGAAAGTCTCTTTTTTCCTATCCATAACCACAATTCTGCCATTACCGCTATCTCCGAGATAAATCATATCTCCTTCTACTGCGAAAGACTGAATGATCATCTTATCTTTATCCGGAACTGTGGAAAGGTCCAAATCTTTTTGATATACCCCTCTATAACTGACAATAGCCACCCTTTTTTCTTCTGCTATGTAAATAAGCCCGTCTTCTGTCACAGCAATACCAATCGGCGAGCTGGATCTTATTTCAATATACTTAAACTGGTAAAGGAATATTCCGTTTAAGTCTGTAATAACCACCCTCTTATTTTCATTATCAAGGATATACAGTTCTTTATGCTTATTGTCAACAAATAGAGATCTGATGCCATTGAGATGGGTGCCGCTTGTAACGGCTGTAATTGTGAAAAGGTATTTTATGCTGAATCCGCGTCCACCGGCTGTCTCCTGGCTGAAACCAATGGAGGGATAGTAAATACCCGCATAAATTAAAAGGATAAGGACAATTCTTTGAGTCATATCTGGGTTAATATACTACTTAATTTGGAGAGAATGTCAAGGTTAGAAAATTATACGATTTAAAAAATTATTTGACTAAATATTCCCTTTTATGTTAATAGAATGGATATGACATGGCATCGTCTAATTGAGAGGAGGCTTAAATGAAGGGTCTTTTTCAGAATGTCATTATCTTTATTTCCACAGCTGCCTTGATGTCTTTAATATGGAACCCCATATGGGCGTCTGAAAAAAAGAAAGACAAGGTTGATGTGGGCAAGACAATATATGAGGAGCACTGTCGGGTGTGTCATGGTGAAAGGGGAAATGGCATGACCATTGTTGCCCGCGTATTAGCCCCGCCCCCCAAGAACTTTACCAACCCTAATGTAATAGCCAATCTTAAGCGCCCTCAGATGATATATTCAGTAACAAACGGCAGGCCAGGCGCGGCTATGATGCCATGGGGATCCAATTTAACAACGAAGGAGATTGAGGCAGTGGTGGACTATATACTGGAAACCTTTATGCGCGTGGGAAGCGCGCCGGGCTCATCTGATAAACTCATCAATCCTGGTTATCCCTCCATCCCCGCCGGCCCATAGCCTTCCATTGCCGTCAAAAGCAAGGGCAGAGGTGTGGCTGTTTAAAAGGCCATCTTCGGCGGTATAATTTGTGAATTTTCCCCCGTCAAAATGGCTGATTCCTGCTTGGGTGCCAGCCCAAATGGAGCCATCCGGCGCTATGGCGAGGGCAAATACATAATTACCCGCAAGGCCGTCCCTGGTGGTATAGTTGGTGAAACCCTTTCCGTCGAATCTGGTCAAACCGCCGCCCCATGTCCCGATCCAGAGAATACCCTGCTTATCCTGCACAATGGCATCTATATTGTTCGGGTTAAAGGTCTGTATGCCCCTTTTCTGCATCCCTGTGGACTCTGCCTGTGTACCGTGGTGTGCGCCGCGCAGTAGGGATCCCTGGGCTTCATTTTCAATCTTGAGGAGCTCCGGATCTGCCCCCAACCCGTCTTTATTATCCCAGTGTACCCATTGCTTGCCATCATACCTTGTAAGCCCCACTTCGGTCCCAAGCCACAGAACTCCATCCTCTCCCATCTTAAGGACATAAACCCAGTTATCTGAAAGACCCATATTTGTATTTTTCCTGTTAAATTTTGCCCATGCCTCGCGCTTGTTGATATCCCCTTTTATCCTGTTGGCCCCGCTCCATGTTGCAATCCACATCTCGTCATTTTTGTCAAACAGCACATCATAAACAAAAGAATCACATAGTCCATGCTGGGTATTGTAGTTTGTCCACCATCTCCCATCGTATTTGCTCAAACCCCCGCCATGGGTGCCAATCCACATGCCCCCATCAGGCCCCTTTGTTATTGAAAATACGCCGTTACTTATCAGGGCATTGGTATTATCAAAAAGCACGGTGGAGTCCTTTGTGGTTGTATCGAACTTCAGAAGACCCCTGCTTGAGGTACCTATCCAGAGGTCTGTTCCAGTGAATCGAAGGACCTTAACCAAGGTATTCTCAATCACATAGGTGGTTGCCTTAAGCCTCTTTTGCGCAGGCTGCTGTTGAAGGGGCTGGGCAGCAACGGCAGGGCCCTCTTTCCCTGTCTTTGTCTTTTGCGAGTCGCTGCAAGCCAAAGGAATGGTCAAAAAAAAGCTTGCTATGATCGCTAACATTAAGGCTCGGTATGGTTTAGACAAGGTTCTCACGCCCCCAAGGTATTCTATTACTCTGTTTTATATTATCAGATTTCTAAAAAGAATGTCAAGCGGCATAATAAGGTGGTAATGTCAATTATTATGTGTCAGTAAGAAAGGGGTATTAGTTCCCTCCTTTTTGTTTTCATAGGTAAATACAGCATACAGTATTCTTTCCATACTCGTTCTGTCGCTGAACACACCCATAGGTCTTGTCCTTCTCCTT